>JAFTEK010000198.1 GCA_017453705.1 Treponema sp. | reverse complement strand
GTAATACGGTTCTACCCCGAAGTCGAGCGGAAATTCTTTGTTTTTAAAGAAAACAGGATGAAAGCTCGTATTGTGGAGTGGTACAATGGGCTACGCGAATCATGGGGGATGGAAAAGCTTGTGTTTTCCGAGAGCGATGCCCTTGAGGAAACAGAAGAGCTTGTCCTTGATGATTTTATTTTCCGAGAGTATGATTCCGCCAAAGACGGAAATGATATTGGACGTGGTAGCAATTTTGTGGCGGAAGAATATGCAAGACAGTTTTCCCTTGATTTAGGGGAAGCCGTGGCTGAGTTATGGCTTAGGCTTTCAAGAAGTCAGGGGCAGGGAGAAAAGTTTGGCTATGTATGCCACTCCCACGCAGATGAATTTATAGGGTGTCTTTTGTTTTCTTTCTGTCCGCCTAAATCGAAGACGACGGTTTCTTTTACTGACTTCTTCGTTTTACAGGACTATCGTGGCTTGGGGATAGCAGAAGAGCTTCTTTCAAAGAGCCTCCCCATGTTAAAAGACCGCGGTGTCCAATGGGTTTTAATTTCAAACACAATTATTCCAGATTCTATGGGACAGCTGCTTGAGCGTTTTGGCTTTGACAGGCTGGGATCCGGCTATCTGGCAGATTTGGCCAAGATCAATTAGATTGTCTGGCCGTATTTAAGGAGCTTTTTTATGTATAACAGTAGCAACAACAATTTAAGTGAGGAGCAGATTAGTGCTTTTTTGAAGGATGCGCTGGAGCATGTCGAGGGTGCCAGTGAGTCTGACATCCAGCTTTTTAACACGATTAAAAAACTTTACAAGCAGAACGTGCCTTTTTCTCGTAGGAAATATGTTGCTGCATACCTGGTAAAGCAGGCTGTTTCCGCGTCTGGACGTCCCTCACGTCGTGAGCGCGATCGCAAAGAGTTCTCTCGTGGAGAGAGCCGCTATTCATCAGAGAGGTTTGAGGAAAGGAGGACAGAGCGTCCTTCCCGCTATGAAAGGGAGTCCAGGCAGCCCAGGGAACGCTCCGACAGGGGGGAGAGAAACGAGAGGCTTCCTAGGGGCGAGAGACCGGAGAGGGCACCCCGTGTTCAGATAGATCCCGCTGTTGCGGATACCATATTTGTTTCCATAGGACGTAACCGCAGGGTATATCCCCGCGACCTTGTTGGTCTTCTGGTTAGTGTCGCTGGTTTGGAGAGGGAAAGGATAGGTGATATACGTGTCCTTGCCAACTATTCATTCGTGCAGCTTTACAAGGAAGATTGTGACAAAGTTATAAGCAGCCTCAACGATTATGATTACCGTGGCAGAAAATTGTCTGTCAGTTATTCCAAGAAGGGGGAAGCGGAAGCCTTTGAAGAAGGACGTTCTGAATCCGCTGGTGAAAGGCCTGTTGCAGCCTATTCTGATTCTGAGAGGCAGTCTCCCATGCAGTCTCAGGACTTTGAGGACGAGGATAAAATCCCGGCTGGAGTTTCCAATGCGTCATACGGCGTGACTGAGACGAGCGAGACCTCAAGGATAAGCGAGGAGCAGAGTGCTTTCGCCGCCCGCCAGTCATCGGGAGATTCCTCCGGTTCTGCTGACCAGTATTCAACTACGACCGAGGACGGACAGGTGACATCCCACTTTGGAACGGGCGCTGCATATTGATTAAGCTGATTCACACGGGGCCTTTCGCTACAAACAGCCTTGTTGTTCCGTTGCCAGCTTCCTCTGAGAGGCCTTTGGAACAGCCTGTTTTTATCGTTGACCCCGCTTGCTGCGATTTTTCTCATGACAGGTATGCTGTCAGCCGCTATTTGGAGTCAGAGGGGCTTAGGCCTGTGGCAATTGTGTTGACACATGGGCACTTTGACCATGTAGCTGGCATAGGTTTCTTAAAAGAACTTTATCCAGAAATAAAAATCTATATCCACGCAGAAGATGCCTCTTTTATCGGTGAGGCGGGCAGTGAGAGGCAGGCAAAGCATTTGTCGCCCATGGGCTTCCTTGAATTCTTGCCGTCTGTGACAGGCTTATGCGCTGCTACGGATTTTATTTCTGATGGGGACGTTCTCTTTGCTGAATATGGTTCCCCTTGGAAAGTAATGCACACACCCGGGCATACTGAAGGCAGTTGCGTCCTGTATTCAGAGAAAGAAAAAACTCTGATTGCCGGCGACACCCTTTTTTACCGGTCATGGGGGCGCACTGATTTGCCCGGTGGAAGTGAGAGCCGGATAATGATGAGTTTGAAACGTATCTATGGGGAAATTCCTCTGCATACGAGGGTTTATCCTGGCCATGACAGGGCTGGATTCCTTCTTGAAGAATCTCCCCTGCTGTAATATAATCTTGTTTATGGAAGCTGAGAGCCAGGTGCGGGATCAGGATCTGCCCGACATACCGAAAGAGAAATTCATGTTTGTTCAGCAGGATGCCATGCTTGGTGATATGAAGATGACATCCAAAAGCGTAGGCTATATGCAGGATGCCCTGTCCCGCTTTGCCAAGAACCGTGGTTCTGTTGTTTGTTTTATAATTATACTGCTGCTTGCTTTATATGCTTTTTTAGGCCCGGTTTTTTCTCCTTACAAGATGTCCGACAAAGACGGCTACTATGCTTATGTCACGCCGAGGAGCCGTCTTTTTTCTAAGCTGGGCTTCTGGGACGGAAGCCATAAGATATTGGTAAACTCTAACAGCTACCAGTACCTGAGTGCAATTCCTTCTGCCGTCATGGAAACATGCGATGTAGTGGAAAAGGAAGTGGCAAAGAGAAAGCAGACTTGGTATTCTGTTAAGATTGACAGCTATGCCAGGGTCGGATATGTCAAAATGCTTTTGACCAAGGATGAGTGGGATGCCGCCCGCAGTTGGGAATCAAAGACTGGCCGCCAGTTGTTCTATCCGATGATAGACCAGTCCAAGGTCAAATTCCAGC
>JAFTEK010000197.1 GCA_017453705.1 Treponema sp. | reverse complement strand
GTCGCTGACACTCCAGTATCCGCGTCGCTGACACTCCAGTATCCGCGTCGCTGACACTCCAGTATCCGCGTCGCTGACAGCCCAGTGTCCGTGCCGCTGACAGTCGAGTGTCCGCCACCCTGACAGCACGGCTACAGATAGCTCAGGCTAGGCTTACCATTCTCTGCCTTTTGTGCTATTATGGGGAGAATGAAATTCACCCTTTTGATTGTAGATGATGAGAAGAACATCCGCGAGGGACTTGCCGCCAATTTTGAGATGGAGGATTACAACGTCAAGACAGCCTCCAACGGGGCGGATGCTCTTAAGCTTTTGGAGAAGGGCGACATAGACCTTGTGATAACAGACCTGCGCATGAGCGGCATATCCGGTGAGCAGCTGCTTGCCAAGGTGACTGCCGAGACCCCCGGTATCCCGGTCATAATACTGACAGGCCACGGTTCTATAGACAGCGCGGTGGATGCCATGCGGCACGGTGCTTATGACTTTTTGACCAAGCCCCTCAACCTGGATCAGCTGGGCATGATTGTAAAGCGCGCCCTGGAAAGCCGTGAGATGAAAGTCCAGCACGAGCAGCTCAAGCAGCAGCTTGCAGACTCAGCTTCCCTCAAGGAGATGATAGGCAAGTCTTCCGCCATGCAAAAGGTTCAGGAGATGATTCGCAAGGTTGCCCCCAGCAGAGCCAGCGTGCTGATAACCGGAGAAAGCGGGGTTGGCAAGGAGCTTGTTGCCAATGCCGTTCACAACCTGTCCCCCAGGAAGGACAAGAGTTTCATCAAAGTCCACTGTGCCGCCCTCAGTGAGACATTGCTTGAAAGCGAGCTTTTTGGCCACGAGAAAGGGGCTTTCACCGGGGCGGAAAAGATGCAGAAGGGAAGGTTTGAGCTTGCCCACGGCGGCACGATTTTCCTTGATGAAATCGGCGAGATAAACCAGAGCGTCCAGATAAAGATTCTCCGTGTCCTGCAGGAGAAAAAGTTTGAGAGGGTGGGCGGTGAGCAGACTGTCGATGTTGACGTGCGTATTGTCGCCGCGACAAACCGCAATCTGGAAGAGGAAGTTCGTGCCGGCCGTTTCCGCGAGGACTTGTATTACCGCCTGAACGTAGTGCATATACAGGTTCCGCCGCTACGCGAGCGCAAGGACGATATACCCCTTCTTATGTCAAGCTTCCTCAAGGAGTTCAACGAGGAAAACGGCAGGGACATAAAGGGGCTGGATGCCAAGGCAAAGGCCGCGATGTTCCGCTACGGCTGGCCGGGCAATATCCGGGAGCTTCGCAACTGTATGGAAAGCGCGGTCGTGATGTGCTCTGGAGAAGAGATAGGCTTGCAGGATTTGCCGCCTTCGGTTTCTGCTGTGGCATCTTCAGGAGCTGCGGGTGACAGTGTGAGCGTGCCCCTGGGGGTGACGCTGGACGAGGCTGACCGCCTTGTGATAGAGGCCAATCTTGCCGTGAACAAGGGCAACAAGAGCAGGACCGCCGACATTCTGGGGATAGGCCGCAAGACCCTCCAGCGCAAACTCACTGAGTGGGGTAGTGCTGCGGCCGGAGATGTGTGATGGCAGGGATGTATGAGAAGCTTGGAGACCTCTTGAACGAGACACTGGAGGCGGGTAGGGTCAAGTTTGTCCACATTGAGAGGGAAGATAGCGAAGAGGAAGGGGAATCGGTAAAGGATTCTGGCGGCGGTAAAGACCGGGAGGACAGCCCAGGCTCTGGCGGACAGGCAGGAAATGAGCGCGCCTATGCCGACTCCTTTTACCGGGCGGAGACAGAGGCGGAAAAGAGATACTTTAAGACCAGCCACAGGCTGAAGGAGCCTTTTGAACGCCGCCGTGTCATATACAAGAGGGTCAGCCCGGAGCTGGAGAAGGCTTTTACCCTGCTGGGGCTTGATAGCACGTCGGACAAGGATGCCGTCAAGAAGGCTTATAAAGAAAAGCTTTTGTACTATCATCCTGACCGCTACGCGGGGAAGGATGTCATGGAGAAGGTCGCCAACGACAAGACGCGCGAGGTCGTGGCCGCCTACAGGCTCGTGATGGAATTCCTGGACTAATCTTGCTGGTTTGCTAATGGGAAAATAAGCTTGGAAAATACATTGTGCGTTTTTGAGGCATAGTAGGACAGATGAATGACTTTACGAGGGAGAGCCTGAGTTACTTTGGCTTGTACTGGAAGATGTTCCGGGCAAAGAAGACTGTTGTTCCTGAGCATGTGCAGTTCGGACAGCACAAAGACCAATACTTTCTGTATTATAGACCTGACCCGGCGGCATCGGGGATTGCCGCAAAAGACAAGACCGTCCTCTGGGTTCACGGCGGGGGCTGGAACGCAGGTTCTCCCAGTTTTTTTGATTTTGTGGGGCAGTGTATAGCTGGGGCAGGATACCCATTTGTATCGCTCGGCTACAGGCTTTCACCCAAGAACAAATACCCCGCCCAGATTGAGGACGTGTGCGCGGGCTACAAGGCAGCCCTTGATTTTATGCACAAGAAAGAAAACCATTCTCCCAGGATTGTGGTCTCAGGCTCTTCCGCCGGGGCGCACTTGTCTTCCATATTGTGCTACAGCAAAAAAACTCAGGCCTGTTATGGACTTGACGTCTCGGATGTGATAGGCTATGTCGGCATAGGCGGCCCCTACTGCTTTACGGAATGTCAGGGCTGGGTTCTGCAGACCTTAATGGGGCAGCTGTTCGAGAAGGGCTGGGACAGGACGCAGGGAGAGCCTCTTACCCTCATGGAGAATACCGGTATACCGATGCTCTTAATCCAAAGCAGGCATGACGGGCTTATAGACTATTCGTCTGCCGCTAAGATGGCTGAAAAGGCCTCGTCTCTCGGAATCAGCTGTGAACTTTATCCTGTTGCGGGAAGGAAGGACACTCATTCTTGGTATACCGCAGGGATGTTCCTTGAAAAAAGGGAGGATAACGAAGACCTTGGCAAATTCCTGGGCTGGATAGAAAGCCTTTGATTATGACTGGATTATGGCGGGCTAAATCTTCGGCCGGTTTGCGGCGAACTGTAATTTCTCATACATCTTAAACAGTTCCGCCATAATCTCCGACTCCTCCATACCAGAGTTGAATTCGTATGCTGCCATGACAGCGGCATCATTGGCTTCGTGTGCCTTCACCAGCTCCGGGAAGAGGTATGCGGTCTCACTGTACAGCTGCGCCATAGTACAGTCGGCATACTTTGCCCTCGTGTCGAGGATTGCCTGTGCCGTCTTTTCGATGGCGGCCTTCTGAACCTCGCTCGCATCCGGCCACGGGAAGTTGTTGTAGACGATTTTTTTACTATAGCGATAGTCTACTTCAAGCCGGCCGGCTACAGTCCGCATCCAGGCATTGTGGACGCTGCTCGTCAACACACCAAAATGGTAGAGCGTTGCGTTGGGAACGATTTTCACCAGATTGCTGCAAAAAATGTCAGGCGTTAAGAAGCCGATAGGTATATACTTTCGCCTTTCTGATGATACTTCAGGAATGACAATGTAATTCCCCTTCGGAAAGTTCTCCACATGGAAGCGGGTGGGGCGGTCGGCGAGCTTCACCGTCGGTGCGCTCGTGCTTTTAAGGCGGTATTCGCGCACAGCCTGGACGCGCTTCATGCACTCCGGCATCTTGAGCAGTTCTGAGGGGGACAGGTCGCCCAGCCACAGGCACCAGCGCCTGTTTCCTTTTATGAACTCATCGCTTCCTATCCATTCGTGGAAGTACCGGGCTGAAGCAGGCTCCTTCTTAATGAACTCCTGCATCTCCCGCTCGGCGAACAGGTAAAAGCCGCCGTCAATCGGCTTGTTCCCTATTCCGATTTCAGGCACGTCGCACAGGGGATGCTGGCGGCTTCCTATGAAAAAGTCGGGCATGTCCATCAGATAGCCGTTGATGTTTTTCGCGGCGACCTTCTGCCCGTCAGCAGTGAAGATGATTTTGGGCTTATCATTTTCCGCCGTGCTGAACCCGATTATGACGCAGTGGACGGCGGCAATATTGGACTTGTTGGGCGTCTCATTGACCCATTTGAAACTTCTCCATGCAAAATCGATGTGGAGGCCTTCTTCGAACAGAGGTTTCCAGAGGTTAGCGACCAAGCTTCCCTGTACGATTGAATTCGTAGAGACGAAGGCGCAGCGTATGTTCTTCCCCCGGATTGTATCGAGAGCCTTCTTGTACCAGCAGCACACGTAATCCAAATCGCCGACACCCTGCCAGTCCTTGCCGAATGTAAGAAGCACATCCTCCTTCTGGTGCTTGTCAACTGCCCCCTTGTCCATCCAGCGAGCACCGACAAAGGGCGGGTTGCCGATGATGTAGTCGTAGGTGACGGGCGCGACGGTATGCGGCGCGGGCTTCTTGTGCTCGCTTGTCCGCTGTATGACGTTCAGCTCCTTGAAGTGCTTTCCGTAAAGGCTGCTTGCATCTCCTTCCGGTGCATGGACTTCAAGCGAGCCGTCCGGGAAGTCCTTCGCATCATAGATGTTGAGCTTGTCGGCGAAAAGATAGCCTGTCTGCGGAATCTCCGAGAGGGTTGCCCAGTCAAGCCTGAGCGCATTGCCTTCAACAATGTTCGCGCCTGTCTTGAGCGGCAAAAAGTCAATCGTCTGGCTGATAATCGCCTCGGTCTCGCAGGCCATCTGGCTCTCGGCAATCCAGAGGGCGGTCTTAGCAACAGTGACGGCGAAGTCGTTTATCTCGATTCCGTAGAACTGGCTGATATGCACCTTGATGTAGTCGTCAAAGCCGAACACGCGCTCGCCCTTGTTTAAAATTGAGATGGCCTTGTTTTCAAGGCGTCGTAAGCAGATGTAGGTCTCAGTCAGAAAGTTTCCTGAACCACAAGCGGGATCAAGGAACGTGAGGCTGCCAAGCTTTGTCTGGAAGGCAAGCAGTTTATCAGCCTTCTGTTTGCTGGATTTAACCGCGCAAATCGAGTCAAACTCAGCGTTTAAATCATCCATAAACAGCGGGTCAATCAGCTTGTGGATGTTGGCTATACTCGTGTAGTGCATTCCGCCTTTTCTGCGGGTTTCGGGATTCAAGGTAGACTCAAACACCACACCGAAAATCGTCGGGCTTATCTCGCTCCAGTTGAAGGGGGCACAGTGGGTCACTATGACATCGATGATTTCCTGCGTGAAGGTCGGTATCTCAACCTGCTCATCCCTGAACAGGCCGCCGTTCACGTATGGAAAGGGCTTGAGACTTTCCTCGTATTGGTCGCGCTCACCTGCAGGGGTATCCAGTGCCTGGAAGAGTTTCATCAGAGCCGTCCGCACATTGGGCAGGTTGAACGACTTGATGTAGTCCTCGAAGCTCGTCCTTGTTGTGAACAGGCCCGCGTCCTCGGCATACAGGCAGAACACTATGCGGACGCAGAGGATGTTAAGCGAGCGCAGCTGAAAGGGGGTGAGGCCGCGAGGGTTCGCATCCGAGGTAAGATCCGCCGCATTTTCGGGCGGTATGTACTCAGCATAAAATGCATCGTAGAGTTTTTCAACGAGGCTGCCCGCCTCGACGGAAAACTCCTCTTCCCGCCTCGTGTTCTTGTTTCTCTGATCTACGAGGAATTGGAGTCGATAGGCTTCCGTGGGCAGGTCTTTCAGGAATATCTGCTGTGGCTCACCGTGGGGAATCTCAAGGTCATATATCAGGAACTCTGCGAAGTTGCAGACGATTATCCATCGGGGTTTCTCGGATGCCTTCATTTCGCTGACGTAACGCTTGGCCTGCTGGTAAGGGGTCAGCATCGCCCCGTCGGACTGCTCGTAGACCCGGTGTAGGTCAATCTTTACGCCCTTCTGCTCGATGAGCACTTTGGTCTGAGCAATGTATGCATCAATGTAGCTTGTATGAGCCAGTTGAACAGGCTTTTCAAATTCGATGTAGGCCGCCGGGTCTGCGACCCCCAGAACATTTTGCAAAAGCTGAATCCAGAACCTTTGGCTTTCCTGCTTCTCATCGCCCCTGCCATTCCAAAGCTCTGCAAAATCTTTCGCCGCTTGCGACTGCTCAATCTGTGTCATATATTCATTCTAGCATGTCTTTGCCGGACTATACAATAGAAAGACATCTGCGGCCGGGTCTTGCAGTATCCCCCGGTTAAGAAGCCTGTCCAGGCACATGTCTTGATAAGAATCTTCTTATGTAATTATGAGCCCTGAGGCTTGTTCTATAGGCGAGGTTTGCTATGAATAGATTTGCTAAGCTTTTTTCCATACTTGTTCCGCCAATGTTCATTGCCGCTCAGGGGGCGGCTCAGGCGGTTCCTTCCATCTCAATGAAAGTCGCAGGTTCTGACCCCAACAAGGCAAACCTCGTCCGCCTGAGCACACTTGACGTGCAGGTGGAGGTCATGGGCAACATAGCCACGACTACGCTGGACATGCTTTTTGTCAACGGGACATCTCGTGTCCTTGAGGGGGAGTTTGAGTTCCCCCTGGGGGAAGGCGAGTCTGTGACGGGCTATGCCCTTGATATAAACGGAAAGATGAGGCAGGGAGTCGTCGTGGAAAAGGACAAGGGCAGGCAGGTCTTTGAGGCTGTCGTCCGTCAGGGGATAGATCCCGGCCTTGTTGAGATGACGGCAGGGAACAACTTTAAGACAAGGGTGTATCCTCTTCCTGCCAATGGAAGCCGCCGTGTCCAGCTGACCTACCAGAGCGAGCTGCATGAATCAAATTCCGCAGGACGGCTTTATTCTTTCTCCGCTCTCCCTGATGGAAAGCTCGACTCATTCAACTTCAAGATAACCGTGCTGGACAGCTCTTCTCCTTCTGCTCCTGTGGCAGATGACCTTGCTCTGGGGCTGGTCAAATTTGACCAGATGCGCTCAGGCTATACGGCAAGCATTTCCAAGAAGGACTTCACGCTGACACGTCCGATAAAATTCGCCATTCCGTCTAACCTTGATAGTGGCAGGGGAAAGGTCTTTACCCAGGACATAGGCAAGGAGACTTTCTTCTATTATTACCAGCCGTTTGCTGTGGAGACAGCCTCCAAGAGCTTGCCGGGAAAGCTTGTCATCTACTATGACATTTCCGGCAGCATGAAGAACCGCGATGCCGAAAGGGAGTGGGCTCTTCTTTC
>JAFTEK010000002.1 GCA_017453705.1 Treponema sp. | reverse complement strand
TGAGGAACTGAAAGGCCTGCCCGCTTTTGCAAAAATAGACAGCCTGATGAAAGCCTCATGCCCCGTAAGTGACATTGACAGCCTGCTTGAGAAATATCTGGCCGTAAAAGACAAGGTTGAGTCCCGCGCCCGCTATCCCAATATCTCGGTGATAGGCCACGGAGACCCATGCTTTGCCAACGCGATGTACAACAAGTCCACCGGCCTGCTCAAGTTCATAGACCCCAAGGGTGCGCTGAGCGAGGAGGAGCTGTGGACAAACCCCTATTATGATGTCGCCAAGCTGAGCCACTCCCTGTGCGGCCTGTACGACTTCTTTAACAACGCCCTCTTTGACATCTGCATAAGCGAGGACTTTAGGGCGGAGCTTAAGATTGACTTTGACAACACGGCATACAAAGACCTGTTCCGCAGGAAACTAAAGGACAACGGCTTTGACTACCTGTCCGTCAGGACTTACGAGGCATCGCTGTTCATATCCATGCTGCCCCTGCACATAGACAACCCGCACAAGGTCTTTGCCTTTATACTGAACGCCATAGACATTCTGGAGGAAATAGAGCATGAAATCAGATGACAAGGCGGACTATTCCGCATATTCTTTCGTATTTGACATAGACGGGACGCTCTGCCCCATAAAGAAAAAGGAAGAAAAGTACGAAGACCTTGTTCCCTACAAGGAAATGGTGGAAAAGCTGCGCCAGTACAAGGAGCTTGGGGCAAAGATAGTCCTCTTTACCAGCCGCAACATGAACTCATATAACGGCAACATAGGCCTCATAAACAAGAACACCGCCCGCATACTGCAGGACTGGCTGGACAAGTGGGAAATTCCCTACGACGAGATAATCTATGGCAAGCCCTGGCCGGGGCACAAGGGCTTTTATGTGGACGACCGCACGGTACGCCCCGATGAGTTCCTGTCCAAGTCCGTGGAGGAGCTTGACAGGATATGCAAGCAGTCCCAGTGCGGAGGCTCAAATGGACAAGCTTAACATCGTGATTACAATGGGAGGCCTGGGTTCCCGCTTCCGCAAGGCAGGATACGACGTGCCTAAGTACATGATTTCCGCCAAGGGGCGGACTCTCTTTGAGTGGTCAATGGTCAGCCTGGACGGCTTCAAGTCCCAGGCGGGACAGTACGTGTTCATTGCGATGAAAGACGAGAAGGCAGATGCGGAGGCCTTTATCAGGGAGAAATGCGCAGAACTTGGGATAAGCGATTTCCACGTGATAATGCTGGACTACCTGACAGACGGACAGGCCACAACAGCCATGCTCGCCAGCAGGTTCTGGGACAAGGACTCCCCCCTTCTGATATACAACATAGACACTTACGTGGAAAGCGGGGCGATGAATTGTGAGCAGATAAAAGGGGACGGCTTTATCCCCTGCTTCAAGGCGCAAGGAGACCACTGGAGCTTTGTCCGCCTGGACAAAAACGGAAAAGCCGTGGAAATAAAGGAGAAGGTCAGGATTTCGGACAACTGTACATTGGGAGCCTACTACTTTAAAAGCTGCGCCCTCTACGAATCCCTTTACAATGAATACTACTCAAAAGAGGGGAGCCTGGTAAACGGAGAGAAATATGTCGCCCCCCTGTACAACTATCTCCTGGAAAAGGGCGGGGATATACGCATAGTGGACATCCCCAGCGACAAGGTGCATGTCCTTGGCACACCGGAGGAGCTTAAAGCCTTCCTGGAGGGATGACTTGGACAGGAAGATAGAACTGACAAAAGGCGACCTGCTTTTTCTTGCCCTCATATTCGCCATGGGGGGAATTTTCAGCATCCTGTGGATGGCACTGACAGGCAACTCGCCCCAGGCCTACAACGACATAGTTGTGGAGTGGACAACCTGGGTCAGGAGCAACAAGGGAACGGAAATCCTGCTGCTCAGGATGCTTATCCTGCTAGGCTCCGCCGCCATAGTCTGCCGCCTATTGCTTAAAGGCAGGAAAGCCGGGGGCATAGATGACAGCGGCAAGGCAGCCAAGACAGCAGGGGAATCAATGTTGCTTTTGGCCTGTACGATTTCGCTCTTTGTCCTAAAGATGCTCTTTATGCAGAGCTTTTCCAAACTGATGCTGGCGGCTGTCTTTTTCATGGCCCTGGCCTACGTCCTGGACAAAAAGGCGGTAGGCTCCACATTCTGCCTATTCTTTATCAGTTACTACACGTTCTTTGCCTATTATCATCTTTTGCGCTGTATGGACAGCTTTAACCCGGTGGCGCACAACGACATGGACTGGAGTGTTCCCAGTTCCCACGCACTGGTCTTTGCAATCTGCTGCACCGCCCTGTCCATGCCATTTAAAAACAGGCGGCTTATTCAGAAGAGGGCGGCACTAGTCATGCAGCTGGCTCTCCCCTTCCTATACAACATACTCAGCATACAAAACTACTCTTACCTCGGTCAAAAGGAATGGATTTGGATTACCCCAGAGGCCAGGCTCTTTATGGTTCTGGCAGTCTTTCTGTCACTGGCAGACGCGGCAAGGACGCTCAAGGGAACATGGAAGGCGGAAGAGCTGGATCCAAGCAGTTACATAAGCCTGGGAAGCTGCATAGCAATCATGTGCTTTAACTTCTACTGCGGGGAAGGGGCGGTAGTCAACCCCGACATGCACCACCCCTATGAGAATGTCTTTGCTTTCCAGCAGGTTTTTGAGCTGGGGCAGATTCCTTTCAGGGATTTCATACCACCGGCAGGCCTGTATTCCATCGTACAGGGGGCTTTCTTTAAGCTGTTTGGAAAGGGACAGATGGCCTATTATGCGCTTGCAAACAATATCTTCTATTATACTGTCATCGCGCTCACCCTCTTCCTGCTTAAGTTGCACCTGGGAAAAACAGGCTGTTTTGCGCTGGCACTGCTAATCCAGATTCCCGACTACAACAGGGTCGCCTTTATGACACCCATCGTCCTGCTCCTTCTGCTGCCAGCCCTTATAAGACGCCCAAACCTCTGGCTGAAAGTATTCCTGCTCGTCAGCGTCTTTCACGGACTCTACTATCCGGTCTACGCCGTGGCTTGCTTTGCGGGTTTCATCCCATTGGCCGCCATACAGGCAAGGAAAATCGCGGCTGACCCGGAAAAGCCGTACAGCAGGGCAGGCTTCTGGATGGGCTGGCTGCCTGTCATACTGCTCCTGCTCGCATCGGTTCCCCTCCTGTGGGGAACGCTGCTCCACATAAAGGCGATGGCAGGCCAGTCCATGCTGGCGGACGGAATCTCATTCTTTGGCCAGCAGCTGCCGGACTGGTTCATGCCTTATGCGGGCAGTGCAATCCGCTATCCCCTCTACACCATAATGCAAGTCGTTCCGCTCGCCATGACGGTCTGGCTGCCAGTCCTCTTTCTCTGTTCCTTCCTGCACAAGGGCGGGGATACGGCGGCTTCCATGATGGGAAAGAACATCGAGATGTTCACAATGATTCTTTCCCTTGCCATGATTCCGGCGGTCTCCTACACATTCAGCTTTATCCGCCTGGACTTGTTCACCCTATTTGTCCGCAGCTGGCCTGCACTGGTCTGTGTCATATTCCTTCATGCGGTCTTTGCCTATAAATACCTAAAGGACAACACGGCAAGGCTCATCGTCCTGATTCTTCTGGGCATCATCATAGTTCCTGCAAGCGGAATCGGGGTAGACCACGCGAGGGGCAAGATGTTCTCCCAGATTAAAGTCCCGGAAAACTACCATCGCGTGGAAAACGTGTGGTCGCAGGCAACAGGATGGCCGAATACAACAGGAAAGTGTTTTATAGAAAAAAACGTCTCGGACAAGCTTGCTTTATATGAGAAATATGCCGCGGTCGAAAAGACGGGCAACAGCTCTTTCGCCCTGTTTGAAAGCTTTGGCTACTGGTACGCATACTCACTCAAGGGGGCTGCCAACATAGAAGGCGGTGTGATGAAAGGCTTTGGGGCGGCCAGCGAGACCAGAAAGATGCTTCTGGCAAACCGGGCCAGCGTAGGCACCGTTGACCCCTTGGAGACTTACTACCTGTACAACTGGCTCATCTGCTCAGGAGAATACAGGTGGGACAAAGACTTTGAGATATTCCTTCCCTGCGGGGAAAAAGCCTGCCTAGATGATCTAAGGCGGTACAACTTGTCCAGTCCGCTCTTTAAGGAAGATTACGAGCTGGGCAACTCCGCTGATGTGTTTGGCCTGTCGTTCGGCAAGCTCAAGAAGATTTTCACGGAAAAAGAACTTTCCTTCGGTATAATCGGCGGCAAAGACGGCCCCCTGGACATAATGCTATCAGAGCCGGTGCCGGGAAAGGAGATGGACTTCCTATACATAGAGCTTGACGGACTCCATGATAAATATGAATGGACGGAATTTGGCATAGCCGGGGAACAGAAAAAGGATCTTCCGCCGCTCCTGTCCCGCCTTTTCCTGAAGAAAAAGCCCAACCCCTCCATGAAAGTCGAAGTCACTTTCTACGGTGAGGACGGCCGCCCGCACCACATTCTGGCAAACTATGGGAACGGCAGGCTGCTGTTGAACCTGGGTGTCGGCTGCGGCTACCTTCTGGAAAAGCACGACAAGCTGGAAATCACCCTGCTCCGTGACGGCCAGCCAGTTCCAGCCCCCGCGCCCAAAGAAATCAAGTTCCTCAAGTGCAGGACAATCTATGAGTAAATACGTAGCTTCTGTTCCTTCAGCAAACCAAGCTGATTTTCCCAGCAAACCAAGCTGATTTTCCCAGTGAATCAAGCTGGTTTTCTCAGCAAATCAAGCTGATTTTACAAGTGAATCAAGCTGATTTTCTCAGCAAATCAAGCTGATTTTCCCAGTGAATCAAGCTGATTTTCTCAGTGAACCGAGCTGTAAAAAAGACCCCGAAGTTTTAGAGACCGCAGGAAAGATAACAGCCGGATTGTCCTGGGACAGGGGAGAAAAGGAAATTGACATTTATGCCGATAAAAGCTAGAATATTACAAGGATTCCCAGCGGAGGAAATTTTATTATGAAAAGAATACTTGCCCTTGCCGTGGCATTTTTTGCCTCAAGCCTACTCTTTGCCCAGATTCAGTTCGGTGTTGGGGCACGTGGATACCTTGGAATTCCTGCTGGCAGTACCTTGAGCGAAGACTTATTCGACAGCAAGTATGCCATTGCCCCATTTGAAGGCATCGGTTTTGGCATTTCCGCAGATGTTGTGGTCATGCAGCAGGACATGAAGGGCTTTGGCGTGGAGCTTGACCTTGGTTACGCCCACAACGAGATTGGCTGGGAAGCAACTACGACCGAATTCGACATGAAGGGAAAGATTTCCTATTCATCATTTGACATTCCCCTCTTGGTAGGCTACACATTCGCAAAGGGGAACTTCCGTATCACTCCACAGATAGGCCCCTACGCTTCCATCCCGATTGGTTCAGTCAAATTTGACCTGGAGCGCGTTGAAAGTGAGGGGGTCTTGGTTTCCAACGCCACCAACACGACGAACATGGACGTGACAAGCAAGTTCCTCTACGGCTGCGTGGGAGGAATAGCCATCGGTTACAAGGTCGGCAAAGGGCTTGTTAACTTTGACGGCCGCTACATGGCGGATTTGGCTCACCTAAAGATAAACCATCACGCGAAAGACGGTGTTACGCTGATGACCCGCCGCAAGATTACATTCGGGCTAAGCTACACCTACTTCTTCTAGTCCGGTCAGCCTGTCCATGCCGGGCGGCACACTTGCTTTTTTTGCCTCGCTCTGCCTCTTTCTTTCATCGGTAGAATATGCCATTCCCAAGCCCCTGCCCTTCATGCGGCTGGGGCTGGCAAACCTTCCTGTCATCTTCGCGGTAAAGTCATTCCGCTTTCGCGACATCCTCATCCTTATCCTGCTGAAAGTCATCCTTTCTTCCGTTATAAGCGGAACGACCATCAGCTATGTGTTCCTATTCAGCGCGGCGGGCAGCCTGTCAAGCGGGCTGGCAGTTTTTGCCCTGTATACATCCCTCAAGAAAACCGGACTTGACCGCCACATAAGCAATATCGGGCTTTGCCTGACCGGTGCGCTTGCAAACAACGCGGCCCAGATAGCGGTCGCCCGCCTGATTATGTTCGGCAGCCAGGCTTACCTTATAGCCCCGCTTTTGCTCGCATCCGGGCTTGTCTCCGGGATGCTCCTTGGGCTTTTTGCAAACACATTCGAGTCCCGCTCCCGCTTTCTCTCAGCCGTAAGAAACGGAGCCCCCTGTGGAAAACCAGAAGCAATTGAAAAACAAGGGGAAATCACAGCGGAAAGCGCTGCCCCCCGCCCAAAAGACCTGCCCCAGGCCTGCCTCGCGGCCGTGTCCATGCTCCTGATGCTGGCAATGCTGGCCCTGCCCTTCTTTAACCTGGCCAACCCCCTCCGGCTGAAAATTCTTTTTTGGCTGCTCCTTCTTGTCTCGGACGAGATATGCCGTAAAGGAAAAGTAAGGCTGCTTCCTTCCATCGCAATAATACTGAGCATGACCGCCCTGTCCCTTCTCTCCCCGGCAGGAAAAGTCCTGTACACGCTGGGTTCCTTACGCATAACCCAGGGCGCGCTGGAAACAGGCCTTTCCAAGGGGCTGACGCTGACCGGAATGCTCTTTGCATCACAGGCCCTGTTCGCTTCCGCAAAAGGATGGTGTTTTATGAACGGCGGAAAACCAGGCAGAATCTTTACAATCTTCGCGGCCTTATCCGAACGCAAGCTGGCAATAAAGGAACTGGGAATCATCAACGCCCTGGACGAGCAGCTGTGCACGGTATGGGAATCAAACAAGTCCTTTTGAGAGGCAGTTGCAAAAATTTAGGCTCAGTGCCTGTAGCACCGTGCTGCCCATTGAACCTGTTCGGAAAACTGCACTGGCAAGAAGCCGCTGGCGTTGCCCGAGCCAGTTTCCGAACAGCCCTATTCTTTTGAAACCGCCCGCCCCAAAATACAAAAAAAAACCCTTCTGGCATGAAGTAACAATGTTCGCCAGAAGGGGTGTTTTAGTTATGGAAGTTTTCGGGAACTAGCCCCTCGGTTCTTACTTTCCGCCCTTGCGCTTCTTTGAAACAACGTCAAAGAGGACGGCGAGCAGGAGGACGAGACCCTTGACCGCCTTCTGCCAGTTGGCATCGATACCAAGGATGGACATACCGTTGTTAAGAACGCCCATGAATATAGCACCGATGACAGCACCGGAGACCTTACCGGTTCCACCATAAGCGGAGGCTCCTCCGATAAAACATGAGGAGATTGCGTCCATCTCGTAGTTGGTTCCAGCGGTCGGAGCGGCAGAGTTAAAGCGCGCGACACACATCAAGGCAGCGACAGCAGAGAGGAATCCCATGTTGGTGTAGGCAAAGAACATAACCTTGTCCGTATTGACACCGGAGAGCTTGGCGGCCTTTGCGTTTCCACCGAGAGCATACAGGTAGCGGCCGGAAACCGTGTTCTTGGTGTAGTAGGCATAGATTGCGACTATGACACCAACGATAACGAGGATTATCGGCAGACCCTGATCCTGTCCGAGCAGGTGGGCAACGAGCATGATGACGGCACAGATAACGATGACCTTGATAAGGAAACCAGCCATGCTGGGAACCTCGTAGCCCTTCTTGACCTTGGTGTTCCTGGATATGACCTCTGCGATGACATAGACAGCACAGCAAAGCGCGGCAATAATCATCGTCACCACGTAAATAGTAGAAGCCGAGTCAGCGTTGAACGGAATGTAGCTAGCAAAGAGGTTAAGGTACTTGGGGGGCATCGGAGAAATCGTAAGTCCGTTCAGGATGATGAGGGCGACACCGCGCCAGAGCAACATTCCTGCAAGGGTTACGATGAACGGAGGTATATGGATATAAGCAATCCACATTCCATGCCATGCACCGATAAGAATACCCACGACAAGGCAGACGAGGATGGAAACATAGATGTTCCAGTGCAAGTTCACTATCAAGGTTCCGCCAATGGCACCGACAAGACAGACAATAGATCCAACAGACAGGTCGATGTTACCACCAGTCAAGATACAGCAAAGCATACCGGTCGCAAGAACGACAACATAAGCGTTCTGGTTAATCAGGTTCTTGATGTTGCTGGGTGAGAAAAGGGAGCCGTTGTCAGTCGCCGTGATGAGCGCCTGGAAAAACAGCATGACGACAATAAGCGCGATGAAAATCGTGTTGTCCTTTAAAGTCTTCTTTATATTCAATGAAGTTGACATTGTATCCTCCAATTTTTATAGCAGCTGCTAATTGCTTTCTGCAACGTTCTGGTTTACACCCTTGTCGGAGTTGATGATGCAGGCCATTATCTTCTCCTGGGTCGCCTCTTTTCCGGGAAGCTCGGCTATGATGCGTCCGGCGTTCATAACGTAAATCCTGTCACTCATTCCGAGAATCTCAGGCATCTCCGACGAGATGAAGATGACGGACTTGCCTTCTGAAACCATCTTGTTGATGATTCCGTAGATTTCGTACTTGGCGCCTACGTCAATACCCCTGGTCGGCTCGTCCAGTATAAGGACATCCGGATCCGCGAACAGCCACTTGCCCAGAAGAACCTTCTGCATGTTTCCGCCGGACAGGTTTCCAACCTGATCATCGATAGAAGCACATTTTGTGTGCATCTCCTTGACGTAGTGGCGGGCAACATCCCTCTCCTTGTCAAAGTCCACGATTCCGTGCTTGGAAATCTTCTCAGGACATGCCGCGGAGGTGTTCTGCGTGATGGACTCGCTCAAGATAAGGCCGTTGCCCTTCCTGTCCTCGGTGACGTATGCAACCTTGTGGTCGATGGCAGCCTTGACATTGGGGAAGTGGACTTCCTTGCCGTCCTTGAAAATCTTTCCACGGATGTTCGCGCCATAGGAGTGGCCGAAGATGCTCATCGCAAGCTCCGTGCGTCCCGCGCCCATCAAGCCGGAAATACCGACAACCTCGCCCTTGCGGACGTTGAAGTTGATGTGGTCGCAAACCTTTATGCCGTCAAACACCGGGTGATCCACACACCAGTCCTTGACCTCAAAGGAGATATCACCGATTTTCGGCTCCCTCTTGGGGAAGCGGTCGGTAAGGCTGCGGCCTACCATAGCGGAGATAATCGTGTCCTCTGAGAAGGAGCTGTCGGTCTTGCTCATCGTCTTGATGACCTGACCGTCGCGGATGACCGTAATCTTGTCCGCGACATAGGAAACCTCGTTGAGCTTGTGGGAGATGATGATGCTCGTCATTCCCTTCTTCTTGAACTCAAGCAGCAGGTCAAGCAGGTGCTTGGCTTCAGTGTCGTTGAGAGAAGCCGTCGGCTCGTCCAGAATGAGCAGCTTGGCGTTCTTTCCAAGAGCCTTGGCGATTTCTACCAGCTGCTGCTTTCCAACTCCAATGTCCTTTACCAAAGTCCTGGAGGAATCGCTCAGCCCGACAGTGCGCAAAAGCTCATCAGCCTCGCTGAAAGTGCGCGCCCAGTCTATCCTATTTGGAGTTCCCCGCTCGTTGCCGAGGAACATATTTTCACCGATTGTAAGCAGCGGAACAAGAGCCAGCTCCTGATGGATGATGACTATGCCTTCCTTCTCGCTGTCCTTTATTTTCTGGAACTTACAGACGTTCCCATTATAAACAATATCACCTGAATATGTACCGTAAGGGTATATGCCTGAAAGGACGTTCATCAACGTGGACTTTCCGGCTCCGTTCTCACCACAAAGGGCGTGAATCTCACCCTCCTCAACCTCAAAGCTTACATCGCTAAGGGCCTTGACACCGGGGAATTCCTTGGTGATATGTTTCATTTCCAATAAATTCTTTGCCATTGGAACCTCCAAGCTTTCTTCTATTTTTATTTCTAAAAAAAAGGCAGGACGCAAACACTTCCGTCCTGCCTTGATTCGAAAGACCGCAGGCTAAGCCCGCAGCCTCAAGTAGTGACTACTGCAAGTCGCTCTCTTTGTAGTATCCAGAGTCGATGAGCAGTGACTTGTAGTTCTCGGTTGTAGCAAACACTGGGTCACAGAGGTATGAGGGGATGATTCCAGTTCCGTTGTCATAGGTCTTGGTATCGTTAATCTCAGGCTCCTTGCCCTGCATGATGGCGTCAACCATTCCAACAACCTTGTCAGCAAGAGTACGGGTGTCCTTGAAGATGGACATGGCCTGGGTTCCCTTGAGCATGTTCTTGACGCTCGGCTTGTCACAGTCCTGACCAGTGATGAGCGGGAAGTTCTCTGCGGTGTAGCCAGCTCCCTCAAGAGCGTTGGTGATTCCCATAGCACAGGAGTCGTTGGAAGAATAAACAGCGTCGAGCTTCTTGCCCTTGGGGCCGTATCCCTGTGAAGTAATCAGGTTCTCCATCCTCTTCTGAGCTTCCTCGGTAGACCAGTTGAGAGTAGCACACTGAGCCTTTGAAGTCTGTCCAGAGGGAACAACGATAACACCAGAGTCGATGTAGGGCTTCAACACGTCCATAGCACCGCCAAAGAAGAAGTTGATGTTGTTGTCATCAGGTGAACCGGTGAACAGCTCCATGTAAACAGGGTTAGATGCAGAGCGGCTCTTGAGGTTGAGCCTGTCAACAAGGAAGTCTCCCTGGATGGTTCCGACCTTGTAGTTGTCGAAAGTTGCATAGTAAGAAACAGCATCGCTGTTCATGATAAGGCGGTCATAAGCGATAACCTTGATTCCCTTCTTCTTTGCGCTGTCAAGAACGTTCTTGAGAGCAGAACCATCGATAGAAGCGATAACGAGAACCTTGTCACCCTTGGTGATCATGTTCTCAATCTGGCTGGTCTGGGTTGCGATGTCGTTGTTGGCATACTGCAGGTCAACCTTGTATCCGGCCTCCTCCAGCTTCTTCTTCATGTTCTCTCCGTCCTGGTTCCACCTCTGCAGATCCTTGGTAGGCATAGAAACACCAACGGCAGTTGCCTTTGCTGATGAACCACCAGCGGAGCTTCCGCCAGCAGAGCTACCACCCTTGTTACAAGAAACAAAGAGTGAACCTGTCACCATAAGGGCTGCAAGTCCAAATGCAATCAACTTCTTCATAATTTCCTCCATTAGGAATAAAAAAATACAATCTCAGCTCGAACTTCCTGTTCGATATATTCATTCTACATCAAACCAGGATGTTTGGATTGCCCACTTTCTAGAAATTATTGCTATTTAGTACCATGACAGACATTTTTTTAAGGAGTTCCGGCCCTTCGGCTCTGGATTTTTTTGCACTTTCAGCTGTGCTAATGCGTCCCGCCCCTCCCGCAAACCTCTAGCCCTTATTGCCAATCCGTGATATGCTATTGCCCATGCTAGGTCTTGCCTATTTTACCGTCCCATGCCTGCTCAGCGTCTTTTTATTCAGCAAGGATCTGGCCGGTAAAAGCTACAAGACATTCTGCGCAAAGACCCTTCTCACGGCTATCCCCGCCCTGATTCTTACATGGCTTGCTTGGGTTATCCTGCAGCAATACTACTGCTACGAATACTTTTCCATATACTCCGTCCTGTGCGCTTTCTTTTCCACCCTGCTTATTCCTTTCCTGCTAGACAGGAAATCCTTCTCATACAGGAACGTCCTGAACTTTCTTCTATTGTATTCCGCGTCAGTGGTCTTTTATTCCATTATGACCCACGGACAGGCCGTCATACACTCTGACACGGCTACCGCGACTATCCTTGCAAGAAGCCAGCTGGAAAGCAAGCGCCTTTTCCCGGACAACTGGTACTATGCCAACGGCGACGTATGGTTCTTGGAAAGAAACCTCCTAATGATTCCCTTCCTTAGGATAATAAAAAACCAGAGCCTTCTCAGGGCGCTTGATTCCGCCGCATGGGTCGCGTTAGCATGTATCGGGCTTTACCTGCTCAGCAGCAGGGCGCTCAAGGACTCATCATACAAGCTCATGGTTCCTTTCACCCTGCTCTTTTTCACAGGCGCACGTGGTTTTATCCTGTACGAAGCCGCATACATCGGACAGCTCACATGGCTTTGCCTGACCCTGCTGCTGGCTGTCCGAGCCTATGACAGGCAGGCTCATCTCAAAACCATAATACCCCCCCCCATATCTACATTATCCGTATTCATCGTCCTTCTTACCATGGCTGGCTCAAGGTGCCTGGCAGAAATCAACCTGCCCCTCTGCCTGACCCTGATAGTCCGCGAGCTTGTGCACATAGGGTTCCACAATGAGCCTTCCGAGAGGAGCAAGAACAGCTGCCTCATCACGGGCGCACTACTGCTCTCGACAGTCCTTGGCCTGGCAGCCTACCATTGGATCTGCGCGACCCACAACGTCTCCAACACGGACAGCAACGCCTTGATTTTTACGGCCAACTGGTGGAGCAATTTTCAGCAGTATTTCATCAACCGGATGATAAACTTCGGGATGAGCTCAGGAGCTGAACTTACAAGCGCGGAAGGCCTCAGGAACTTTGTCAGCGTATTTTTCATGCTCCTGACATGCTTTGTCATACCCATATTGCAAATTCGCAGGATACGGCAGGAAAACGAGAGCGTCATTTTTATCAGCCTTTTTGCCTTCATCCACAATGCAATCATGTTCCTCGTCATTGTATTCCTGGGCAAGACGGAATCCCGGTATGTACTCACCTCCATATATATGGAACTGATTGTCTCAAGCCGCTACA
Organism: Treponema sp.; assembly: GCA_017453705.1. Classification (GTDB taxonomy): domain Bacteria; phylum Spirochaetota; class Spirochaetia; order Treponematales; family Treponemataceae; genus Treponema_D. The sequence goes on along the minus strand of JAFTEK010000002.1, from coordinate 3,234 downwards.
TTTACGCCCATTGGATTAAAGGCTGCAAGGCATCCATAATAAGAAACATCCTTGTAGCCATAGTCGCATCCGGGGTTTGCATAAACTCCCTGTACCTGATTGACCTTTCCACCGGCTATTATCCCGCCCTATTGGAACAAAAGGAGTTTTGCGCAAAGCTCCTTGCGACAGGCGCACACAAAGGCTATGCTTCATTCTGGAACGCATACAAGAATGAAGTTTACTCCGATTTGGCGATACGATTTGGGGCTATCTACTTTGAAAGGGACAGGATAGAACCAAACCTGTGCCTCGTCGACAGCACTGTATTTGACTTCACAAGCAACGAGCCTACTTTCCTGCTACTCTCCGATGACCAGCTGCATTACGTGCAAAAAGACAGCTTTAAAGAAGAATACGGCGCCCCAAAACAAATCCTGCCGCTCGGCGGCCTTACCGCATACATCTATGATTATGACATAGGCCGCAACTTCCGCAAGACAGGCATGATTTCAAGGCTGTTCCTGCAAGAGCCATCGGACAAAGGACTTTTTATCCCAACGACAGAGCTATGCCTTGGCACGGACACAAAACTCACGGAAGACGGCTACCCCATAAGCTCAGGCAAACAACTGCTCACCTACGGCCCCTATGTAAGTGCCAGTCCCGGAAGCTACGAAATCAAGGTATTGTATGAGTTCATTGGCAATGACAGCGGAGACTATCCTGCATATATACTAGTCACCGCAAACAGCGGAAAAAAGGAATACAAAGAACAACAGATTACCGCCCCGCAAGAGGGGGAATGTACTTTCACCGTGGACATCCCGGCCTACAGCAAGAACGTGGAGATAGTCTGCAAAAGCAAAACCGCAGGTTTCATCCTGAAAGGCTACGAAGTCCGCCGCCTTGCGGAGTAAGATACAGCACTCCTCTCTTTCTTCTTAATTATTTCGTCCATCACGCCTAAAAATTTTTCCTCTGGGGCTTCATGCAAAGGATAATACATGTTGATTATGTCATGAAAAGGAACAAAGTCCCGAATTCTTGAAAAAGAAAGACCTCTTTTCCATTGATAAAATGCTGTAATCCAACCAGCCCAGTATTCAGGAGTTCTATTGAACCGCTCAAAACCAAAAGGCATATCCGGGATTACAGCGTCAAAGCCAACCCTTTCAAAAACTGTAAGTGCAAGCTCTGTCCCTGAACATCCACATATAAAAACCGGAGAATTTGTTTCGATTTGCCTCGCAACCTTTGAAATGATAAAAAAATCATAAAATGAGTCAGGGGCTATCCCACAGCCATTCACTGCAAAATCCGTCGCAAAGCCCAAGTTGTCCATTACATCATGGAGGAAAAACTTATCGTAGCCTTGGATCCCCATATTTCACCTCGTTCAGTATAAGATCCCTGATAAATAAGCCTGAAATACCCGAATCGTTCAAAGATTTCATGTAATCAGATTTCGCTTTCTCCATCCTGCCCGTTCTAAGAGAAAAGTATTTTTCTCCATCCGCAAGCTCATAGCCTATATACTTAATGGCATCAAAAGCTTTCTTGGATTTTATAAAGATTTGCTCCCCAAGATTTCCAAGCTTCATTGCACCTTGCAGTTGCTCATAAGAAATTTGATTTGATAAAAATGCCTTAGCAAAAGAAAAATATGAATCATCTGCACGCCATCCTTTTATTACATCAACATTTGACAAGTCTGGCAAAAAATTCTCAGTCAAATAAAAAACTCCCTGTCTCATAATAGGTGTATTCAAATCAAACTTGCGGTTATTTACCAAAATACAGAGCCAGTGTAGTGCACAAAATTTTTCATCCATTAAATCAAGAATGGAAAGACCATCCGTTTCAAGCTCATAGCTGTTTGCAAATCCGTCATCAGCGGTAGGACAAGCCCATTCTTTTGCAAGTTCTTTATCTTCTGTGCAATAGAATCCTCGCCCATAATCATTATAAATCTTTCCTTGTCCAAACTGGGGCTTTGAAACTATTCTCTGTGACCCATGATATAACAGCAACTTTGACATCATCGTATTTTAACACAGACCAGAGGGAATTTCAACATTTAAGGGAACCTCGAAAAACTTCAGTTTTGCCTTGGCAACGCCGTGGCTCCGCTGGCGGTTCCGAGGTAACTCTGCAACTGCCAGCGTAGCGTCAAGTCAAATGCGATGTCTTAAGTCGCGATATTATATGCGACTGGCCTTGCAAGCAAGGCTTAGACTCGAAGGCAATCTCTAAAACTGGGGCTTGCCCAGTTTTTAGAGATGCCCTTAACATTTTGTCCGACTGCTTGCCAGACAAGCGTTAAAGTTCTATCATTGGAAACATGAAGATTTACCTTGCCAGTTCCAACAAAAACAAGAAGAGGGAAATCAGCGAGATTTTTCCCATGCATGAAATAGTCACCCCGGCAGACGAGGGCATTGAGTTTGACCCGGAGGAAACAGGAAACACTTTCCTTGAGAACAGCCTTATCAAAGCCCGTGCCTTGCACCTGCTGACAGGACATCCTGTCCTTGCCGATGACTCAGGTATCTGCGTGGACGCGCTGGGGGGAGTTCCCGGAGTCTGGTCATCACGCTACGCAGGGCCGGAATTCCACAGGGGCAGGCCGGACGGCTCCAAGATTCCCCAGTCGGAACAAAACGCCTTTCTCATCGGGGAACTTAATGCCGCCCTTGCATCCGGGAACGTGGACATAGAGGCCGGAAAAAAACAGGGTCTGTTCAAGGACGGCCCCCGCAGTGCCCACTATGCCTGCGCTATGGTGCTGCTGACCGGAGTGCAGGAGTACGCCGCTGCCGTCCAAGTGATGGAAGGCACCCTGCTGGAAGATGTGTCCCAGGCACGCGGAAACGGAGGATTCGGCTACGACCCGATTTTCTTCCTGCCCAAATACGGAAAGACAGCCGCGGAGCTTACCGCTGAAGAAAAGAACGCCATCTCCCACCGTGGCAAGGCCGCCCGCATGATTATGAGACTACTGAACGGCAGTGCAAACTGATGAAAAAGAGTCCAACAAGGACATAAAGGATTTCCTTTCGTTTGTAAAGAATAACAAGGCCGAATCTAACATAACAAGGGAGATAGCGAATATGGTTCAGACTAAGAAATTTGAGCAGTCTTTCATAAACGAGTACCTAGCGTGGAGTCTCCATGACCATGACGTAGAGAGAAGGGGAATAGAAACTGGCCGGAAAGAAGGCCGGAAAGAAGGCCGGAAAGAAGGCCGGAAAG
>JAFTEK010000196.1 GCA_017453705.1 Treponema sp. | reverse complement strand
TGGATGACAAGATTCTGAATAAGAACGGCCCCCTGACTCCGGGCGAGAGGCTCCAGATGGAAGCCCATACCGTGAAAGGGGCGGACTTCCTGGACACCGCGCTCAAGAACAGCGGGGACAAGCTCTACAGCGGAATGGCCCACGACATAGCCTTGTATCATCATGAGTGGTGGAACGGCGCGGGCTATCCGTCCAAGATTTCCGGGGCAAAGATTCCTGTTTGTGCCAGGATAATGGCTGTGGCGGACGTGTTTGACGCCCTGCTGAGCGAGAGGCCCTATAAGAAGGCCTTCTCGATGGAAGAAGCCTACGACATAATCCATTACCAGTCAGGCTCCCACTTTGACCCCGCAGTGGTCGCGGCATTCGAGGCCATAAAGACGGATGTTAAGGAGATAATAGAACGGCTTGCCAATATGCCGGAGGACTATTAAGGCGCTGGGAAATGCCCTTCGGTGTTTTCCTAGACTGATTCTTTTAGGATGGAGCCGAAGTGCCTGAGGTAGTCTATGAATGATATGTATGCCAGGGCTACGCAGACGGCATAGAAGGCTATGCCGACATTCCTGAAAAGCCCCATGTCCAGCCCCATGTATTCTGCCGCCCCCGTCCTTGACAGGCACTCCTGTATGAGCGAGACAAAGCAGGCTACGACGTAGCTTACGGTCTTGAGCTTGCCCCCCTTGCGGGCTGCGATGGCAGTTCCATTCTTGGCCGCCACCATGCGCAGGAAGTTCTGGCTGAATTCCCTGTACAGGATAAGGACGTAGAGCAGGGCGGGCATATATCCTGAAAAGACGAAGCATGTGAATGTGGACAGGTGCAGGAAGACATCGGCGAAGGGGTCGAACATCTTGCCGAAGTCGCTCACCTCGCCGTGTTTGCGGGCAGAATAGCCGTCCAGAAAGTCCGTGAACTCAGCGAAAGCGAGCAGGGGGAGCAAAATAAGGCTGAGAACCGTCAAAAGGAGGCTTTTTTGTATGTTGAACCATTTGGGAATAAAGTACAGGACAAAGAATACAGGCGCAGCTAATATCCGCATGAACGTGAATTTATTTGCTGTTTTCATTGCTTCATTATAATCCTTTTACATTCCGTTGTCTAGGGAAAGGCTGATTAATATAGGAGGCATTTCCTGGCCGTCCGCCGGCAGCAGGGAGACAGTTTGCCAAAGAAAATCCTTTCCTATTACGGAAATGTGCTGTATAATATGCCGTATGAACCTCCGCACGGTCATAAGAAGATTCATGTTCGCCACGCTGCCCGTCTCCTTGCTTTGTGAGGTGGGGCCAGGTCTTTGGGCGCAGGGCTTCACCGGGTCGGGTTCCACCACCCCCCTGCTCCTGCACGAGGAGAGGCAGGAAGGGGAGACGGCAAAGGGAATCGTCGGCTGGATACGGCAGAAGAACTGGACGGAGATAGACGAGGACGGATACAGGTCTGGCTACGCATTTGAGCTGCTGGACAAAATCGCGGATAAAGGGAACATAGAATTCGAGTACCTGGAGGCCTCTGGAAAGGATGAGCTGGAGTCCATGATTGCCAGCGGCCGTGTGGACGTGACCGCGGAGGGGGAGAGCGGATACTCGCAGGAAGGGGCTTCGTCCCTGCCCAGAAGCATAGGCCCTGTCAACCAGATGATATGCGCCAGGAACGGCGACAGCCGCTTTTATGAGGATGACTTTGACAGCTTTGACGGCATGACCATTGCGCTTATGGACAAGTCCAGCGTCAGGGACAAGCTGGACTCCCTGGAGCAGACCATGGGATTCTCCACCAAGAGGCAATATTACGCCGACCGCACACAGGTGAGGGACTCTTTGCTTTCCGGCAAGGCAGACCTGGCCTTTTTGGACAACTATGACGACACCGCTGGAATGGTCATTCTCTGTAAACTCGGCCTGTCCGACCGCTTCCTGACGGTAAGGAACGGTAGGGACGACCTGAAGGATGCCATTATGCGGGGATTCAGGACTCTGGCCGTGGAGGATCCTTTTATCACCGGAAATCTGAACGGCAAGTATTTTCCCCGCAGCTACAACATGAACATCGCGTTCTCCAGGGCCGAGCGGGAGTTTACAAAGAACGCGCCAGTTATAACCGTCTACTTAAGGAAAGATCTTCCCATGTACTCCTATGAGAGCAAGGGCAAGTTCACGGGATATATCCCGACCCTGCTTGAACGAATCTCACAGGACACAGGCCTTGAGTTCAAACTGAAGGGCTACGGGGATACGGTCAGCATGTCCTATGACTTCGATAAATCGATAGATTCATATTCCTTCTGCGTGCTCCCCAACAGCGAGAAATTCCTTAAGAACGAAAACCTGAAGTTCTCAAACGCCATAACGAGCTTCAACATGCTGCTCTTGACCAAGAAAGCTTTCAACCGCAGCATCAGGACAGTCTCATGCGCGAGCAACTACCATGTGCTGAACATTTTGGCAAAACACAACCTGGAAGGCATAGAATGTGAAGGGGAGACAGAAGCCCTGGATGCCGTCATAAAAGGAGAGGCCGATGCCGCCCTGGTGGAAAACTATGCGGTGCAGATTCTGATGAGCAACAGGAATTACCGGAATGTATTCACTGTGAATCTGGATCCAGTGATAAGCTGCGAGGTGGTGCTCGCCGCTCCCGGCTCTGCGGACGAGACCCTGCTGTCAGTTATGAACAAGGCTCTGGCAAAGATTCCCCAGGAGGAGCTGTGGAGCTATGTAAGGGCCAGCTCGGCCACGGACTACCAGAAGCTTGACATCGCGGATTTTATGCTGGACAACTGGTACATCCTGATGTTGGCCGGCCTGCTCGCGCTGGCGGCCGTGTCAATCATTGTCATGCAGCACCGCTTCAACAGAAAGCTGGAGCTGAGCAACAGGAACAAGGATGTCTTTTTGGCGGACTTGTCCCACGACTTCCGTACCCCCCTCACGGCCATAAGCGGTTTTGCGTACTTGGGAAAGACGGAGAGCGACCCCCGCTACTACCCGGAGATTATCACGTCGGCGGCCTATATGCAGGAGCTGGTCAACGACATACTGAACATACGCCAGTATTCGGAAGGCAAGTCCTTGGAGATGCAGCCGGAGGTCATGATTGCTGACACCCTCTATGACAGCATCCTGTCCGTCCTGCACGGCCGGGCGGCGGCCAAGGGCATCAAGATTGAATTTGACAGCGATATATCCTATCCCTACATATCGATAGACCCCATGCGGATCAGGCAGATTTTTGTCAACATAATAGGCAATGCCATTAAGTACAGTCCCCCCGGAAGCACCGTGGAAGTCAAGGTTGTGGATTACGTTAAGTCTCATGGGGTCAGGGTCAAGGCTTCCATTGCTGACCACGGCGAGGGGATGAGCAGGGAATTTATAAGGCAGAGGATATTCCGCCCCTTTGAGAGGGAGAAGAACGCTTACTCGGCGAAAGAGGGAGGCTCCGGCCTGGGGCTTGCCATCACGAAGATAATAATGGACAGGATTGGCGGCACAATCTCTGTGGAAAGCGAGCTGGGCAAAGGCTCCATATTTACCCTGGACTTCCCGGAGGAGACAATCACCAAGGAAGAGTACGAGCAGAAGCGGCAGGACAATGATATTGACGTTACTGAGAGCAAGGACTTTGACTTTTCCGGGGTACGCATACTCTTGTGCGAGGACAACGAAATAAACACTTTCATTGTCTCCAACATCCTGCAAAAGCGGGGCTGCGTCGTTGACTGTGCCGCGAACGGAAAAATCGGGCTGGACAAGTACACGAATTCACCGCCCAGGTTCTATGCGGCCATACTGATGGACATAAGGATGCCTGTCATGGACGGGATAGAGACGGCCAAGGCGATAAGATCCCTTAACCGGGCGGATGCCCAGCAGGTTCCGATTATAGCCCTGTCCGCCAACGCCTTTGAGGAGGACAAGATGACGAGTGCCAAGGCCGGTATGAACGCCCACCTGTCCAAGCCTGTCAACGTGGATGCCCTCTTTAAGACTTTGGAGCAGCTGCTCAACAGCTTTTAGGAGTCTCCCCGGAACCCTTTTTGGGGAAGTCCCGCAAGCCCCTACGTATGAGAGGGAAGGAAGCCCTAAAGATAACTCTTGTCGGCATTGCCAGAATAGGCTATAATGGGATTGGATATGCGAAGACCAAAGGCCGCAGAGCTCCTGACAGCTACAATCCTCTTGCTTGCTGTGACTGTATGTGCGGTCTCCGGCTACGTAATAGGCTTTTCCAAACATGCCCAGAACGTAAAAATCGTCCTTCAGCCCGCCCAGAACTACAATGTGGGCTGGTATTATGTGAACGATGACGGGAAAAATGTCTACATACCAAGCCTGCCCGCAAAAGTTCCCCTTGACAATGACGGCAAGGCCCGCATTTACCACAACTATGTCTCCAAGGAGAGGAAGGCCATATGCTTTCTGACCCACCACCAGAACGGGAGGCTTTTGCAGGACGGAAATGTCCTGTACCACTATAAAATGACCGGAAACCCCGACTGGATCAAGAGCTTCCGCGCCCTTTATCACGTTGTGACCATAAAGCCGACCGACAGCTGTGTCCTGTGCCTGGAGATGGATGCCCTTGTGAAGGGCAGGGAAGGCGAGTTCAACGAGGTGTACATGGGGGACAAGGCCTCTGTCATGTACCGGCTCATGAGGAACAATGTCAGCAAGATTTACCTTGGGGCCATGCTGTGCGTCTTTGGCATCATCGCCCTGCTGCTCGGTGTCTCCACGATGACCAGGCTGGACAATGGGAAAAGTGACTTCACCATCATTTATCTCGGTTTGACGGACTTGGCCCTGGGCTTGTGGCAGTTGGAGGAATCCCGCATCCTGCAGTTCTTCATAGGCAGCCAGGCCTTGCACTGGAGCTTTGAGTATATGCTCCAGTATATCATCATCTGCACGTCCCTTATGTTCATACGCTCGCTCACCAGCTCCAAGATGACGGGTGTTACCAACGTCTTTACCGGAATCATCCTGTACTTCGCCGGCTTACAGCTGCTGCTCCAGATTACAGGGGTGATACAGATTACCAGCAGCTCTGTCCTGCTGTATGTCATCTTCCTGGCAATCTGTTTTTACATAGGCTACCTTATGCTGTTCACGGTGAAGTTCTACAACAGCTTCCTAAAAATCCTCTTTACCAGTTCGATGGGAACCAGCATCATCATGCTTGCGGTCGTTATGATACTCAGGTCTTCCCAGTCCAAGAGCAAGACGGACTTTTGGATGACTATAGCCCTTATCTTTATGTTCATGTCTCTTACTGTCGTGGTCTACCAGAAGACCATCGAAAAGTTTGAGAAGCTAAAGGAAGCCCGCCTGTACGAAAAGCTCGCCCTCGTGGACTTTAACACGGGTGTGTCCAGCAAGACCGCATGGTTTTATCTGGTGGAAAAGTTTGACTATCAGGAGCATCTGGGGACAATCTACTGCCTGATAATGTTTGACATGAACAATCTCAAGAAGCTCAACGACACCTTGGGGCACTTGGTGGGTGATAAGGTCATAAACGCCTTCTGTGATTGCATGAGGGAGACTTTTGAGTCCAAGGGCGAGATATATAGGATTGGTGGTGATGAGTTCATCTGCCTGCTGGAGAACACGGACGAGGATGATGTACGCAAGCTGCTCGCTGAGTTTGACCGGCGGGTGGCGAGCCAGAAGGAAACCGACCACAAGTTCACGGTGGCATACGGCTGGTCCATGTTCAAGCCTCACTCCAGGGAAGACTTTGTGCAGGCACAACAGAGGGCGGACAGCCTGATGTACGAGATGAAGAAGAGGATGAAGTCCGCTGCTGCAATGGAAAACCCTGATTCCGGGGCGGTCGTATGAAAAAGCCGTCCGTCCTGTTGACACTGCTGTTGCTCCTCGCGGGGCTTGTGGCGATAGCGGCTTTTGTCCGCTTTGGGGGCCTTGTTCCGCTGAAAGGTGGCCTTTCCGCCCTGGCATGGGTAATGCTTTTTGTTCTGGCTGAACTTAGCTCCAGGAGCGCGGAGAACAGGCGGATGCTGGAGAACGACGAGAAGGAGCGGCTGGAGTCCGTGGGGCGCATACAGTCCGCCGTGGAAAAGCTGAACGTGAAGTCTGCGTCGCTGAATGATTCATATATGGATGAAAAGCAGGCCTTGTCCCAGATGTCTGCGTCTGCCCTGGGGCTGCTGCCTTCCCCTAACCTTGAGGCCTCCAAGATGGAATACGAGATACTGACCGCGCTGACCCGGCTAGACTTTCTGTGTGACAAGGCCATCGCGGGCACGGACAGGGCAGGGGAATTCAAGAAGGAGCTGGGCATAATCTCCGGCAAGCTGAGAGCCAGGGAAAGACTCCAGCTGCCAGAAAGCCAGCCGTAACAAAAAGGGGCAGCCCTCAGGCCGCCCCTGCCAGATTACCAGATAATCAGGCTGAGAGAATATACTCCCGGACGGATGCGGTAGGGCTCCATTGTGTCAGGGCCGCATGCCCCGGTTCCCACGCCCCTGTGCGCCGCGTCCAGAGTCAGTATCCAGTGACCGCCCTCTCCCTTTGTCAAGTCCACGAGCTCGTTCCTGTGATGGCATTTGAAAAGATCTGTGACGGAGTAGGGGGAGTAGTTGAAGCTGAATGGCTCTGCTGACTGAAAGTGCAATTTCCTTCCATCGTCTGCGTCAAGCTCCAGATAATATACGCCGTCCCTGCTGCCGTTCTCCTGCGGCACAACGTAGCGGACTTCCAGGTCGCGGGCATCCATCGCGTACATGCCACGGAGGGCGGCGTAATTCCTGTCGCAATAGCACTCCTGCGGGCCGTTTCCATACCAGCATACCCTGCCATAGCTGACAGGAACGTTTACTGTCAGGCCGACACGGGGGTATTCAGAGACAACATCGGTCAACGAGAACAGGGCTTCAAGCTTGACCGCCTTGCTCCCGTCGGGGGCTTGGGCATCTGAATACGAGAGCTTGCAATTGCCGAACTTTCCCAGCCTGAATAAAGCCGAATTGCCGTCACCTTCCGCTTTCTCGGCTTGCAGTTCAGCAAGTCCCTTGTTGAGCCAGTCTCGCGTGGGCTTGCCCGCAAAGCACCAGGGGGCATTCTTGTCGTTGAGCTGTCCGAGCTGTTTCTTGATACCCTCGTTTTCTATCATGGCCCGCCAGAGGGTCGGCTCGAATGAGGATGCAATATTCCT
>JAFTEK010000195.1 GCA_017453705.1 Treponema sp. | reverse complement strand
TGGAATCCGTCGGCACGTCGTCGATGTCGAAGTGGACTTTGCCGTCCGTTATATCGGAGATGTATGTACGGGTCTCGCCGTCCACGGTCATCGTGATCGTCACCGTGCCGCCGCCCGCAGGAATCCCCCAGCCGTCGGTGGGAGTGCAAGTACCATATCGTGTGGATACCAAAATACAGATGGAAAGCTTCGGCGGGCAGCATTTCTGGGCTCGCGGGTATTTCGTTTCGACCGTCGGGGGTGATTCCCTCATTTTTTAGGAGTTTTCGCCGGGAATTCGCTCATATTTTAGGAGAATTCGCTCATAATTCGCTCATTTTTTAGGAAAGTATGCTATAATGCCTGTATGCACCTGAGAAGAAAGATAGATGACTTCCTTGTGGAATGGAAGTCATCTGCGGACAAGAAGCCCCTCATCATAAAGGGGGCCAGGCAGGTCGGCAAAACCGAGTCCGTCCTGCACCTTTCCTCCCGCTACGAGAGCTTCGTCAATATAAACTTTGCCCTTGAGACCAAGTTCAGGACGATATGCGAGGACGGCTACGGGACGGGGGAAATCATACGGAACATATCGAGGATTGACCCGTCCAAGAATTTCCTGCCGGGCAGGACGCTGATTCTCTTTGACGAGATACAGGATTACCCTGAGATTGCGACCAGCCTCAAGTCATTCTGCATGGAAGGCAAGTACGATGTAATCTGCAGCGGCTCAATGCTGGGCATAAACTACAAGCGCATAGAAAGCAACAGCACCGGCTACAAGTCCGAATTCCAGATGCAGTCGCTCGACTTCGAGGAATTCCTTTGGGCGAAAGGCTACGGCCCAGAAACGATCGGAGACCTGCTCTCGCACATGAAGGACAACATTCCGTTCAACCAGACCACTATGAAAAGCTTCGGCGGGCTTTTCCTGGACTTCTGCATACTGGGGGGGATGCCTGAAATCGTCGCCAGCTACATGGAAAACGGCAGCTTTGAGGGAACCCTTGCGTTGCAGCGGGAGCTTATAGGCGACTACAAGGAGGACATCAAGAAGTACGTTGAGGGAATCGACAAGACCAGGATTCTTAACGTGTTCAACCATATACCTGTCCAGATGGCCAGGGAGAACAAGAAATTCCAGATTTCCAAGGTGGCGGACGGAGCCAAGTTCAAGGACTACTGGGGCTGCATAGAATGGCTTGAGGACGCGGGAATGATAAACATCTGCCATTGCCTGCACTCGCCCGACCTCCCCCTGAAGGGCAACTACGAGGGCGACAAGTACAATATTTATTTCCGCGACACCGGGCTGCTGGTAGCCAGTCTGGACGAGGAGTCCCAGGAAGACCTGCGTGCCAACAGGAACATGGACGTGTACAAGGGCGGCCTGTACGAGAACGTTCTTGCAGAGGCTTTGAGCAAACAGGGCTACGGCCTGTTCTATTACAAGAAGGAGAACTCCACGCTGGAGCAGGATTTCTTTGTCCGCACACGGAAATCCCTCGTCCCTCTGGAAGCCAAGGCCACCAACGGACGTGCCAAGTCCCTGTCCACCCTGATAAAGAGCGACGCCTACCCGGACATAAACACCGGGATAAAATTCATCCACGGCAACATCGGGCGGGCGAACGGCATCATCACCTTTCCCTGGTTCTGTGCCTTCCTGCTCAGGCAGTACCTGTCGGACGCAGACTTCTAGCCCTTCCGCTTCACGTGCGGCAAGAGGTGGAAACTCAGCGTGTGTCTCCAGATAGAGCTGTCGGGTGTCACCAGATAGAGCTATCGGGTGTCACCAGATAGAGCTATCGTGTGTCTCCAGATAGAGCTATCGTGTGTCTCCAGATAGAGCTATCGGGTGAGACCAGATTGGACTCTCTCCTTTCATTTTCCTTCATTTTCTCGCTGCTTGTGAAGGGGATCCCCATAGACTAAAGTTCTGGCTTTCGCTATATTTGCCTCTTATGAGCAAACAAGGCCTCGATATGACTAGCGGCAGCCCCTTCAGGCTGCTTATCGTATACTCCCTTCCAACCCTTCTGGGGAGTCTTTTTCAGCAGCTTTACAATATGTGCGACACGGTGATTGTCGGCCGCTATCTGGGGCCTGACGCGCTGGCGGCGGTGGGAAACACCGGCCCCATGAACTTCCTCGTTTTCGGCTTTCTCTACGGCATGACCAGCGGCTTTGCCGTCATCACTGCGCAGAGGTTCGGTGCACACGACGAGGAGGGGCTTAAACGCTCTGTCGCCATGAACATCGTGCTCAACGCCGTGACCGGGGTTGTGATAACCCTGCTTGCATGTCTGCTCACGATGCCCCTGCTCCGTGCCATCCACACGCCGGAAGGGATAATCGGCTGGTCGTTCGACTACATCTTCACATGCTACGCGGGAATCCTCTGCATCATCCTTTACAACGGCTGTGCCTGCGTCCTCCGTGCGGTCGGTGACAGCAGGACGCCTGTATATTTCCTTGTGTTCTCCTCCGCCCTCAACATCGGCCTGGACATACTCTTCATAGCACGGTTCAACATGGGGGTCTTTGGCGCGGCCCTTGCTACGGTGATTTCGCAGGGGCTGTCGGGCATACTCTCGTTCATCTGGATTGTCATAAAGTACCCGATGCTCCACGTTGGCTCCCGCCACTTCAAGGCCGGCTGGCGTTTCGCATCCCGCCACCTTTCCATCGGAATGAACATGGGCTTCCAGTTCTCTATCACCGCAATAGGAACGGTTGTGCTTGAGGGGGCGTTGAACCAGTTCGGGGCGACCAAGATAGCCGCGTACACGGCCGCTCAGAAGGTTGAGCAGCTGGTCACTGTCGCCGCCGGGGTCATGGGTGTCACGATGGCGAACTTCTGCGGACAGAACCTGGGGGCGGGGAAGGTTGACAGGATAAAGCGCGGTGTCACGGAGGGGATGCTTGTCAGCATAGCGTTCGCCGTCATTGCAGCAGTCATTGCCCTTGCCTTCAACGACCAGCTGGTCTCCCTCTTCATGGACAGGGGGATGGTTGACTCTGCCGTATGGGAGGAGCTGCTTGATGCATCCCGGGAATACCTGCGCCTGACGACGGTGTTCTACCCGGTTCTCTTTGTCATCTTCGTGTACAGGAATGTCCTGCAGAGCGTCGGGCGGGGATTCTGGCCCCTTATGGGCGGGGTGTTCGAGCTGGTCGCGCGTTCCGTCGCGGCGTTCGTGCTGCCGGCCTTCATCGGCTACGCGGGAACCTGCGTCTCCCAGCCC
>JAFTEK010000194.1 GCA_017453705.1 Treponema sp. | reverse complement strand
CAAGTTAAGCTCAATGATATGGCAAAAAAGCTTGACAGCATGGCATCCATGCTTGCCAAGGTGAGCGAAAGCGCTGCTGTAAAGGATGAGCATGAGACTTTGCTTAAGCTTGTTTCTCTCTTGGAGCAGAATGAATTTTCACAGTCATACATAGATGAAATAAAGGACAGGGTTAGAGGAGAGTTTAAGCTTGAGGAACTGGATGATGAGCATCTTGTTATGACTCAGGTTGCTGACTGGATAGGCGAGGATATATCCGTAGCCCCCCGCTTTCCTGGTAAGAAGAAGCCCCATGTCATAATAGTCGTGGGACCCACTGGAGTGGGTAAGACGACGACTATCGCAAAGATGGCCGCTGAGATAAAGATTATGGCTTCGAAGAATAGGGAGCATAAACCGGTTATACACATGATAACGACTGATAATGTCCGTGTCGCCGCCAAGGAGCAGATAGAGCGCTATGCGGAGGTCATGGAGCTTGCTGTGGACAAGGTTGATTCCAAAGAGGATTTGGAGAATCTGCTTGGAATATATGGGGGGGCCAGGGCTAAGGGCGACTTTGTGTTCATAGATACGAGTGGGTTTAGCCCTAATGACTATGACCATATCTCCAAGCTTCAGGAAATGCTGGACGTGCGGAACTTGAAGGCTGACATATACTTGGCTGTTTCGGCTACCACGAAGGGACGTGACCTTGAAAAGATATTCAAGAATTACGAGCCGTTTGGTTTCAGAAGCGTCATAGTCACTAAGTGCGATGAGACTTCCACCTACGGCAACGTGTTGAGTGTCCTGCATGAGAAGCGGAAGTCCGTCTCTTGGATTACCGTTGGCCAGGAAGTCATGCATACCTTGAAGCGGGCCGACCCTGTGTATTTCTTGAGGAACCTGGACGGCTTTGATGTTGACATCGGGCATTTGGAGCGGAAGTTTGGCCAAGGGGAATCCTCTGCCGCCGACAGTCTTGGTGAATGAGAATCTAGTTTGAGGGTTATATAATATGGAAGAACAGTTGAGCGAGCTTCGGATGGCGATGGGCAAGAGCGACAGCCACAAGACGAGGATAATAGCGATAACGAGCGGCAAAGGTGGCGTGGGCAAGACGAACATCGCCATAAACATGGCTATAGCTTATGCCCAGCTTGGTAAATCTGTCATTTTGATTGATGGTGATATGGGCATGGCTAATGTTAATGTCCTGTTGAACATAGTTCCTCAGTACAATTTGATGCAGGTGATAAACCGCCAGAAAAAGATGAGCGAAATAGTCTTGGACACAGAGTTTGGCATAAAGTTCATAGCCGGAGCCAACGGCTTTTCCAAGCTGGCCAACCTTTCCAAGGAGGACTTGGATGCGTTTGCCAAGGAATTCGCCTCGCTTTCCAATGCCGACATCATCATAATAGACACGGGAGCAGGAATTGCCAACAATGTCCTGCAGTTTGTCGCGGCCGCAGATGAGGTGTACATTGTGACAACTCCGGAGCCGACCGCTATAACTGATGCTTACGGTATAATAAAGATTATAACGACGGAGCTTGTTGACAGGGAGCTTAACCTGCGCCTGCTGGTGAACCGCGTCCACTCGGCGGAGGAAGGCAAGAGGATTTCAGACAGAATCATCACTATTGTTGGCCAGTTCCTGAATTTCAAGGTGGATTATATAGGGTTTATCTATGATGACCCTGTTGTGCAGGCTTCTGTCATCCGCCAGAAGCCCTTCATGATAGTCAACCCGACATCCAAGCCTTCTGTTTGTATAAAGCACCTTGTTGGCAGGATTGAGCGGTCTGACGACGTGGATAACTCTGGTGTCTCAAACTTCCTTCAGAAGTTCGTTGGGGGGAAAAAAAAGCGATAAAAGGGCAAGTTGAACTTGACCTTAAGGATTTTTTCCCTTACGATAGAAGGACAGGGGTTTGAGGAGAAATTTGTATGCCTAAGGTAAAAAATATAGCATATCCTGCTGTAGCAGGATTCGCACTTTCTTTTTTAATAAGCATATTGGTGACCCACCATTTCTGGTACTCCTTGGGTAAAGGGCTGCTGTTTGCCTTGGTCTTTGCAGTCCTTTCATTTGTCATTGATTTTGTCTGGGCGAAGTTCCTCGGTGAAGGGGATGATGTTCCTGAGCTTTCCAATGACTCCTCAAAGTCTGATAAGAATCTGGGCAACAAGGTTGACATAACGATAGATGATGCGGACCTCAGCGATGATGGAAGGAGCCTTCCATTTGCAGTTGATCGTAACAGAGCTAAGCTTTCCGATGCGGATACCCAGGATTTGCGTAAAAATGATGTCCTGTATGCCGCAGAGAGCCAGGGAGACAGACCTTCTTTGTTTGAAAAAACTGTGCCACCTTCTTCGTCTGCTCCTGCTGAGATGAAAAAAAACACTGCATCTGCTGAGCCTCAAGCTGGGGCTTTCAAGCCCGTCAGCCTGGGGAAATCTATTTCTGACTCTGATTCTAAAGCAGATGCTTCCAAGCCTGTAGCTGTATCTTCTGTTCCTGATAAATCTGCTTCATCTCCAGAGAGAAAGACGGCTGTGTCAGGAGGGGATTTAGTCGGTCTTCCTGACATAGGGGGCTTTGATAACGATGACAACTATGTTTCTGACTCTGATTTAGAGGGCGGAGCTGCTTCTGGTGTTGGCTCCGTGGATTATTCTTCATCGTCCGCTTCTTCTTCTGGCAATGCCAGCAAGGCGACCGAGCATGACACTGCGACATTGGCGAAGGCCATTTCAACTGTCTTGAAAAGGGACGAGATGTCTTAAGAGGTTTATGGGTAATGGCTACAACGCTTATAGATGAAAAGATGGAAGATGAACTCTGGCATGAGTTCAAAAAGACCAAATCCACCAAGATTCGTGATCAGTTCATAAGACAATATATGCCTCTCGTCAAGTATGTTGCTGGAAAGGTTTCTACGGGTATGCCTGAGAGCGTGGAGTTTGATGATTTGGTAGGCTATGGTCAGTTCGGATTGCTTGATGCGATAAGCAAATATGATCCAGATAAGAATGTTAAGTTCAAGACTTATGCAGTTACCCGAATAAGGGGGGCAATATTTGATGAACTCAGGGAGTTGGACTGGGTTCCTCGCTCAGTAAGGCAAAAGTCCAGGGAGATTGAGGATACAATTACTGAGCTGGAGGCGAAGCTTGGCAGAACCGCAAGTGACGCTGAGATTGCAAAAGCGATGGGAATGACGGAGAGCGAATATGAATCCGTTGTTATGAAAGTTAGCGGAACCAATATTCTTTCTCTAAACGATGTCTGGTATTCCAATGATGACAGCGACAATATGTCAATAGGGGATAATATTGAGGCTCCTAACAGCATGAATCCAGATGTTATCGTTGAACGCAAGGAAATAAAGAGGGTCATCATACAGGCTATAAATGAGCTGCCGCAAAACGAGAAAATGGTCATAATCCTTTATTACCATGAGGATTTGACATTCAAGGAAATAGGGCAGGTTCTTAATGTCAGCGAGAGCAGGATAAGCCAGCTCCATTCCAAGGCTAACCTTCGGCTAAGGGCAAAGTTGACCAGTATTAGGAAGGGGATTTTTTAGGAGGCATAGGTCAGATGGTAAACCTTGAGAAGCTTAGGGGAGACCTTGAGAAGAAACTCTCCGTTGACAAACAGATTCATAGTGTTGTTGTACGTGCGGATACAATAGATGACTGTCTTGAAGATGCTGCCGTGCAGCTTGAGACCAGTGTAAAGAGGCTTGAGTATGAGGTTGAGGAGAGAGGATCCCAGGGCTTTTTAGGCCTTGCTCAGAAGCCTTGGGTCCTTCGTATTTATGAGGATCCCACTTTCGTGCAGGAGAAGATGCAGAAAGAGCAAGCTGCAGCTGCGGCGGCACGAGCGGAAGAGGAGAAGAAGGCTCTCAACCAGGACGGAATTTACTATGTACACCGCTTTGGGGACAGAATTTTTGTCAAGATTGTTCTTCCCGTCGGAGATGGTCAGCCTGTTTCCTTGGGCGATGTCCTTTCAGCTGCAAAGCGCAGTGATACAGAGGAGCTGGACGAGAACCTCATTAAGAAGTTGTGCAAAGAAGGCTCTGCTGGTGAATATGTGGAAGTCGGGGTCTTTGCTCATGTTCTTTCTGCTGATGCTGTCATGGCGGTTGATGTTGCTAAGGATGAGATGTCTGCTACGATAGAGGTTTCTGCCCCTGGGGCTAGTGGAAGCGAGATTTCAGCTGATCAAATCCGTAATGCCCTTCGGACTCAAGGTGTTGTCGCTGGAATAAGTGAGGAAAAGATTTCTGAGTACATAGATAATCCTGTCTATAATGTTCCATTCGTCGTTGCGGAGGCTGTAAAGGCTGTTGATGGAGCGGATGCAAGGATGGAGTACAAGTTTGAAACTGACAGCTCCAAGCTAAAATTAAAGGAAAATCAGGAT
>JAFTEK010000193.1 GCA_017453705.1 Treponema sp. | reverse complement strand
TCCGCGTGCTTGCAAGAGAAGGCTCCTGCGTTAAGATTTCCCTTGTCAACCTGCTTGGCGGAAAGACAGTCCACTTTGACTCAGTTGGGGCTGACGTTAAGGACGGAGCTGCTGTTGAGGTCACGGAGCTGCAGCTGGGAGGCTCCAAGGTTTACTCCGGCAGCTTATATTCCCTCTCAGGCGAGGCATCGACCTTTGAGGGCCGCCTTGCATACCTTGTGGACGGGGAGCGCAGCCTGGACGTGAACTACGTCACAAGGCAGACCGGACGTGGAAGTTCCAGCTCCATGAAGGTGGACGGTGTGGTGTCCGGCAATGCCAGCAAGACATGGCGGGGTACGATAGACTTTGTGAAAGGCTCCGTGGACGCCAGGGGGGACGAGCAGGAGAATGTTCTTCTTCTCAGCCCTACTGCCGTTAACAAGTCTCTCCCTGTGATTCTCTGCGATGAGGAGGCTGTGGACGGAAGACACGGCTCTTCCATCGGCCGCCTTGGGGCCGACATTCTCTTTTATATGCAGAGCCGGGGGATAGACGAGCTTTCCGCCAAGAAGATAATGGTCAAGTCCAAGATAAGCTCGGTCAGCCGCTTTCTGGGCGATGATGAGATTGCAGGAAAAATTGACCGCCATATTGAGGGGGTGTTCGCATGATTAAAGAGCTAAAGGAATGCAGGAAGGATTTTGCTTTCTTTGGTCAGTCCGAGGAAAACAAGGCGAATGAGGGGCTGGTATACTTTGACAATGCCGCGACCACCCAGAGGCCTGAGTGCGTCATTTCTGCCATAGCTGACTTCTACCGCCATTCCAATGCGAACCCCCTGCGCGGTCTGTACGCCCTGAGCGTCAGGGCTACTGATATGTACGAGGAAGCCCGCCACACAGTCGCCCGATTCCTGAATGCCTCCGAGGACTGCCAGATTGTCTTCACACGGAACGCGAGCGAGAGCCTGAACCTGGTCGCATACAGCTGGGCGATGAACAATCTGGGGGAGGGGGATGAGATAGTGGTCTCCTGCATGGAGCACCACTCCAACCTTCTTCCCTGGCAGATGGCCGCGCGAGCCAAGGGTGCTAAAATAGTCTTTTTGGAATGCGGGGACGACGGCGTTATCCCCGACGCGGAATGGAAGGGAAAGATAAACAGGCGAACAAAACTTGTCGCCATAACACATGTGAGCAACGTGTTCGGCATCACGAACCCTGTGAAGGAAATTGCCGCCCATGCCCATGCGGTCGGAAACGGCGGCAATGGGGCGGTCGTTGTCGTGGATGGCGCGCAGTCAGCTCCCCACATGAAGGTGGACGTGCAGGACATCGGGGCGGACTTTTTTGCCCTCTCAGCCCACAAGCTTTGCGGCCCTATGGGAATCGGTGTCCTTTACGGCAGGAAGCCCCTTCTTGAGGACATGCCGCCTTTCCTAAGGGGCGGTGAGATGATTGAGTACGTTACCCGCGAGGATGCCACTTATGCGGAGCTTCCCCACAAATTCGAGGCCGGGACGGTCAACGCGGCAGGGGCTGTGGGGCTTGCCGCCGCGATAGACTACATAACGGAAATAGGCCTGGACAGGATAGAGGAGAACGACAACCACCTTGCAAGGCTCTTGATGGAGGGACTTTCCAGCATCCCCCATCTGCACGTCATAGGCAACCCCGACCCCGCCAGACACTGCGGAATCGTCACCTTCACGGTGGACGGAGTGCATCCCCACGACATAGCGAGCCTGCTGGACGGAGAGCACATAGCCATCCGCGCCGGACACCACTGCGCACAGCCACTAATGCAAAAGCTGGGGGTGGGCAGCACGGCGAGGGCTAGCCTTTACTTCTACAACACGGAGGAAGAGGTCGCTTGCTTTGTGGAAAAACTCGGAAAAGTCAGGAACTGGATGGGGCTGTAGGCAATTTGCCTTTGACAGCCTGTTACAATACGTGTTATGATTAAACTGTGGATTCCAGCCTAGAACTTCTTCTTGAACAGTACCTGTCCAATCATCTCAAGCCCTTTTCTATAAAGGATGTCGAAAGCTTCCTTAGGAAAGCCGGGATTAGTGCGAGCAAGTCGGACATTGTGGCATGTATGGGGGATTTAGGGCTTGTTTTCATTCTGACTGGTGGCTTTTACATCAGCAGGGCAGGAGCTTTTACAGACGAGCTTTTTAGCATAAAGCCCACAAACTTTGAGTTTGATTCTGATATTCTCATCCAGGGAGACAGGTGTATGCCTTTTGTTCCTCCTGACATTCCTTCCGATGACTTGATATTCATTATAGACGGACAGAGACTCAAGCGTAAAACCGTGATTTGTGACAGCGATGAGGCGATAGACAAGTTCATGCTCTATGGGGAGGAATACGCGCCCCAGTACATCGCCGCAGACCCTGCAAATGAGGGAATGGACGTGAAAGCCGTCTCCGGAGAGCTGTCAAATTACGTCAAGCTGACAGGATTGGATATGGCACCCCTAAAGAAGCATTTCGGCTTTGAGAGGGGGGACAGGCTTGTATGCACAGTCAGGGACTGGAATCGCGGAGTCATAGAGTTCTTTATCCTGCACGACTCAAAGAACCGCTTCAATATCGGTGAAACGGGCGAAAAACGCCTGGACTGGTACAGGAAGCTGGAGAAATACCTGCTGGAGTCCTTTGAGTCCATAGGCCCTTGTTCTTCCATAGAGGAGCAGCTTGCGTCTGTTTTCTTTGCCCACAGGAGCGATTTGTGCATTCCCGAATGTGGTTCGGTAGAGGAATTCCTCAACTCAAGCTCCAGGAAGGTGGGAATAGAGAACTTTGGTGTGGAGACAAGGCTCTGGTACAAGGGAAAGAGCGCACCGGCGATAGGAAACTGGAACAAGGACGCGATTGTAAGAATCGCCAAGGAAATCAAGGCTTCTCCAAAGAATGAAATCCATTATAGCTTTCCCAAGGAAGTTCTGGATCAGGCTGTCCTTGATATGTATTTTCATCACAAGGATGACCTCAAAGAGCTTTCAGAGAGCCTGTATCCAGAAGACTACAAGCTTAAGCCCGGTGAGCTTGAGACTCTGACAAAGGAATTGTCCAAGAGGGATAACCTGTTTAGGGGCAGCTATAACTGGTTCACTGACCAGACTGCCGGGCCGATAAGAAAAGAATCCCTCGATTTGTTCAAGAAGGTCAACGACATGCTCTTTAAGATTGACGCTTGTGAGGGGGATCTCAAGGAGTTTCCGCAGCAGGAGCTTGTCATATTGACCCAGCTTTACAGTCATTTATTGAACATTCTTTCCTATAGTTATAGCGATAGAGATGTCGAAAATGATAGTGAGGCCATCATGGT
>JAFTEK010000192.1 GCA_017453705.1 Treponema sp. | reverse complement strand
CGGCGCGGGCAAGGGCTTCCAGGAGCCTGTCATATATTTCAACATCGTCCCCTGCCAGAGAAAGGCAGCCGATACCCACCCTGGCCTCGTTCAGATAATAGCCCTCCAGCTGCACGCTCTCCTCGGCGGAGCTCGTGCCCTTGTACATTATTCCAATCTTGGCGTCTATCCTGTGCCTGGCGCACAAATCCTTTATATATGCCTTCCACTCAATGCCAATCACCTTGGAGCCGACATTAAAATAAAGTATGTAGCCGGGGAACATACGTATTATGTCCTCGACCTTCTTTTTCATAAGGCATCTTGCATCGTCAGCTATGACGTAAGCCTCGTATCCATGCGACATCAGCCTCTCAAGAATGGGCTCTGTAATCAAATCCGCGTCAGATGAAATAAAGAATGTCTTTCTTCCAATGATTGAAACATCTTCCATAAATATAATTATAAAGCATATCTACAAAAAAACAAGAAATTTCCTTAAAATCACAACGGCACCCCCCAGGAGTTAACACTGAATAATCCGCATTCAGATTATTCAGTATTTTCCTAGAAACCGCATGAGGCGAGTTTTTAGGGAAACCCTACAGGCCGTACTTCCTGGCCAAAAGCAGCCGGCCGACAAGGAGCTTCCAGAGGGGGCGACAACAGGCAAAAAGAAGGACAGTCAGCTTTACAGACAAGGATGTACAGGCGGAGCCAAGGCAGTCTTTCCGGTAGCGTGCAAAAGCCTCCTCTATGAGGCCAATATAACGGGACCTTTTCTCCCCGTCATCCTCGAACAAGTCCGTCCTGTAAAAGATGCTCTGCAAATAGACAAGATGCTGCCCAATATACAGGTCATACAGGCGGTCAAAAGAGCGTTCCTTGTAAAAATCCAGCACGACATTGCCCGCCCCTATGCATCCGTACAGGTACGGGGTCGGCTTTTTACGGCAGGACAGCCCACCGCCCCTGTGCAGGTAGCCGGTAAACTTGTGCAAAGAGACCTTCTGGGCAAGGGGATAGCAGACAGGGATGAACAGGCAGTCCTCAAAAAAAGACCAGGGGAGTCTCTCCCTCCAGGCAAGCGTAATGGCAAGCGCCTTCTCCACGACAGGCCTGGAGAACACCTTGCCCCAGGGACCTCCTATGTCCCCGTATTCACACCTGCCGGACTTAAGCAATTCGTAAGAGGCAAGCCCCGTCATGCACTCTGATTTTTCGCAGGCTTTCCCCGCAAGATTAGAAAGAAGGCTTTCTGCGTCCTCATCATTCAAAGTCATCGAAGCCACGACCGACATGTCACAGCCGGCTATATCAGCCATCATGAGGGAGTATGCCCCCTGGACAAGAAGGTCATCATTGTCTATAAAGCTTATGTAGTCACCTTTGGAATTTATGAATCCGTCATAGCGGGTCTCAGATATTCCCATGTTCTGCCCGTGGTGAAACACCCTGACCCTGGAATCGGACGCGGCGAATGACTGGCAGATGGAAAGGCTGGAGTCAATGGAACAGTCGTCCACAAGAATAAGCTCAAAATCCCTGTAGTCCTGCCCCAGAACGGACGAGACGCAGGACGCAAGATACTTTTCGCTGTTATAAACCGGTATTATTATGCTAAGCATGACTGGCTAAAGAATACTGCTTGTGCTATACTTTTTCAATATGAAAAACAAGGGGCTGCAACGCCACATAAAAACCCTCGTCTACCTGGCACCTGACAAAACACCGCTCTGGCGCAAGACGCAGGCTGCCCTGCTCCGGCTGCAGAGGGGGCTGACAGGTGAGCGAAAGCTGGCAGGAAGGCAATATATGGAAGAAAATGACCTGCTGTCCGCATACCTGCTCTATTACTGGCCGGTATCATACCAGCAGGTCTCATGTATAATCAAAAACATGACACAAAAGCCCTTCCCAAGAGAAAAGATTTCCATCCTGGACATAGGAAGCGGCCCCGGCCCCGCATCCGCGGCCCTATGCGACCACTTGATCAGCAGCCAGCACATCAGCGGAAAGGATATCTGTGTATGTCACGCGGACTACTCAGAGAAAGCCCTGTCACTTGCCAGCAGGATTTTCTCCCGCGATTTCCCGGAAATACAGGCAGAAGCCATTCCCTGCAAGATAGGAAAGGAGCTGATGAATAAGCTGTCAGTTCCCAAGGCGCGGAGTTTTTCAATCGCCATTTTCTGCCACTCGCTCAATGAACTCTGGCAAGATGCCAAGGACAGCATCCAGAGAAGGGCCGGCTTTATCAAGGAGCTGATGGACAGCCACATGGAAGAGCACTCCCTGCTCAT
>JAFTEK010000191.1 GCA_017453705.1 Treponema sp. | reverse complement strand
TGTACCTGAGAACGAGGAACCCGTTCTTTGTGTCCTGGGCTGAATATGCGCTTAGAATCCTGATGGTGCTGTGCGCCCTGCTCATTATGGCCGTCCTCTCACAGCATCTTGTGGTAGGAAACAGGTTCACGCGCCTGGCAGGGGAAATCTCAAGCGAAATGTTTCTCCTGCACGGTTTTGTGATAGAGATGGCAGAGCGTCACACAGACTTATGCCAGTCCTGGCCCGGAGTTTTTGTGCTTATGGTCTATGCCCTGACCTTTGCCTTCGGTCTCATTCTGCACCTGCTTCTAAAAGCCCTATATCATCTGTTTGAATTCTAGTGCGGCTGTTTCAAAAGTAACCGGCTTTTGAAACAGGCTCTAGCAGGCAAAAGCTTGTCCTGCGTTTTGCTTATCGAAGGCAATGCTTTTTAGCTTGAATGTTGGCCATCTTTAGCACATTTTGCTTGTGTTCTAGCCATCGTAACAGTTGTGTTTCCCTAAAGACAAACTTTTCTTTTTATGATAGGATTGTAAATGAGGGGAAAATCACAGTATGGCCTTTGTAAAGAACCTGTTTGACAAGAATTTCATTGAATACGCAAGCTATGTCATCCGAGACCGCGCGATACCTGACCTGGAAGACGGCCTTAAGCCTGTCCAGCGGCGTATCATGCACACGCTTTTTGAGATGGATGACGGACGATTCCAAAAGGTTGCCAATGTAGTAGGCCGTGTCATGCGATACCACCCCCACGGAGACGCTTCAATAGGGGGGGCTCTCGTTGTTCTTGCCAACAAGGGGGTCTTCATAGAAAAGCAGGGCAACTTTGGCAATATGTTCACCGGGGACGGGGCATCTGCACCTCGTTACATAGAGTGCCGCATTCATCCTCTTGCAAAAGAGTTCCTTGTGACCAACCCGCACGTGACCCACTATGTCCCCAACTACGATGGCAGGACGACAGAACCTGAAGTTTACAGGGCAAAGATACCAGTTGCGCTGATTATCGGGGCGGAAGGAATCGCGGTTGGAATGTCCACAAAGATTCTTCCATATAATATCCGTGAAGTTCTGGAGGCAGAGAAAAAAGCGCTCAGGGGAGAAAAATTCGAGCTGTATCCTGACCTGCCTACCGGAGGCCTCATAGACGTGAGCAACTATGGCGACGGTAACGGCAAGCTCATAACAAGAGCTAAGTTTGACATGAGCGATGAAAAAAAGATAGTCATAACTGAGCTGCCTGTTGACTGTACTTCCGAAAGCCTGTTGAATTCTATAGAAAGTGCATACAAGGCTGGCAAGATAAAGATAAGCTCCATAGATGATTTTACAACCGACCACTGCCAGATAGAGATAAAGCTGCCTCGCGGGGTATACGCAAAAGACGTGGAGAAAGCCCTGTACGCTTACACAGACTGTGAGAAGTCCATCAACTGCCAGATGCTGGTCATAAAGGACAATATGCCGGTTGTAATGAGTGCGACCGAGATTATCCATTATTATGCCAAAAAACTTACAGGAATAATCAAGGACGAGCTTGAGTGGGAGCGGGGCGAGCTGACCGAGGAACTCCATGCCCGTACGCTTGAGAGAATCTTCGTTGAAGAGAGGATATACAAGAAGATTGAGCAGATGAAAACTGCCGAAGCAGTGGACAAGGCGGTGAAAGACGGATTTAAGCCCTTCAAGGCGGAGCTTATCCGTGAGGTAAATGATGAGGACGTGGACAGGCTGCTCAAGATTCCTATCAGGCGTATCTCGCTCTTTGACATAAACAAGAACAAGGATCAGGTAAAGGCGATAAACGCCCGCATAAAAGAAATAAACCGCAGGCTCAAGCACCTTACTGACTGTGCAATTGAATACTTGGATGATATGCTGGGCAAGTTCAAGGGCGAGGAGCTGGTGCGTCATACCCAGATAGCCAAGTTCACGGCTGTCGAAGTCAAGAAGATCGTAAAGCGTGAGACTCCTCTGCGCTATGATGATAAAGGTTATCTGGGTACATCAGTTTCTGGCGGCACGGAAGTTCTCAAGGTCACGCCCTATGATCGTATTTTCTTTATACGCAAAAGTGGCATTTTTACCGTGTGTGACGTGCCAGACAAGCTTTTTGTGGATGCAGGAATGTGGTATTGCAATTATGCGGAAAAAGAGCTGATAAACAAGGTTCTTTTTACTGTAATATACCGGGATGGCAAAAGCAAGATGCCTTATATAAAACGCTGCAGGATAGCTGGCTGGATAATGAACCGGGATTATATGATGGCTCCAGACGGTGCGGAAGTCCTGCACATAGACACAAGGGAATCCTTCAAGTTCACGCTGAATTATGAGAAAAAACCGCGTGTAAAAGTTACCAGTGAGGAATTCAACTCAGCCGACTGGGAGGAGCGGGGGCTCAAAGCCGGCGGTCTTAAGCTTTCCAGCCATGAGACGGATTCCGTCACTGTGGAGAAAGCTTCCGATGATGATAGCCCGGGACAGAAGGATTTGTTTAACTAGGCTGGTAATATAAATGGAAAGCAAGCTCAGGAAACCGTCCTATAAATACATGCACGTTATCTTGAACCAATGTGTCAGGGGCAGGATGCCGCAGGCTATGTTCGCGGTTTTTCTTCACAGCATGATTAAGATTGCCCTGTATGCAATCGCAGTCTCCATGTCCGCATCCCCAAAAGGTCTGATTCTTAACCTGCTTATGCTGCTGCTGGCGTGTTTTACAGGAGAGCTTTTTACATACGGACTGTACAACGTCCTTGCACCCTTGGTAAGAAACCGGGCTACATCTATAAAAAATATGTTCGCAGGATTTAGGGGCGGAAACAAACGTGCGGCAAAGGCGGCCATTGCATTCACTGGTATGAACTCAATGGCGGTAATAGCTATCAGCATTATCGCGTCGATAATCAAAAAGAACATCCCCCAGGTGCTTGAAGGCATTGGTAAAGGGGGGGCGGTGCTTG
>JAFTEK010000190.1 GCA_017453705.1 Treponema sp. | reverse complement strand
GTCTGAGAAAGATGAAAAGCATCCCGCATTTGACAGGGATGAAAGCTATTTTGACATGGCTGCAAAGTGGATTGGCAAATAGCCGCGCATATAACAGGAGGGGGATATACAGATGATTTGGCTTATAGGCAGCAGGGGAATGTTGGGGCAGGAACTTGCAAGGGTATTTGACCAGAACAAGATGCAGTGGGTTGGAACAAATTCGGACGTGGACATAACATCATCCGAAGCCCTGGAGACATTCGCAGCCT
The DNA here is from genome assembly GCA_017453705.1 of Treponema sp. Lineage (GTDB taxonomy): Bacteria > Spirochaetota > Spirochaetia > Treponematales > Treponemataceae > Treponema_D. The sequence continues at coordinate 2,792 of JAFTEK010000190.1, read as the reverse complement.
CCCATGACACAAGCGCGGCCAGGACAGGTAACGCCGCGAGCAAGGGCAAGCTTCCGGCAAAGATAAAATGGGTAGTCAACTGCGCGGCATACACAGCGGTTGACAAGGCTGAGGAAGAGGAAGATACCGCCCGCAAGGTCAACGCATCAGGAGCGCTAAACATAGCCAGGACAGCCCGCCACATAGGGGCAAAGCTTATCCACATCTCAACAGACTACGTGTTTGACGGGAATAACGATGCAAAAGTTCCATACGATGACGATGCCAGGAAAAATCCCCTTGGGATATACGGGCTGACCAAGGCGGAAGGAGAAGATGCCATACAGAAGGAGATGACCCAGTATTACATCCTGCGCACAGCCTGGCTCTACGGTTTTTCAGGCCAGAACTTTGTATACAAGATGACAGGGCTGATGAACGGAAACTCAACCCTAAAAGTAGTGAACGACCAGAGGGGAAGCCCGACATGCACGACGACGCTTGCAGAGGTGATTGTGAAAATTATAAGCTCCTCTGAAAACGCGCACAGCCTCTTTGGAAAGAACGCAGCCATTCCCTATGGGGTATACAACTGCACGGACAACGGGGATGCCAGCTGGTACGAGTTTGCCCAGAAAATATATGAGTATGGCAAGAAATACGGACGGATTAATAACAAATGTGAAATCACAGCATGCACGAGCGAGGAATTCCCGCAAAAAGCCAGGAGACCCGCCTGGTCAGTCCTGGACAAGAATAAGATACAGAGCGCCCTCCACATAAAGCTTCCATCATGGGAAAGCTCTCTGGAAAAGTTCATCAAGTCTGACAGATTCAAGGAAGCATAAGGGAGGGGGCTATGTCAACACGGACACTAAACAACATACTGGTGACAGGAGGCTGCGGCTTTATCGGCAGCAACTTTATCCGTTACCTGTTCGGGAAGAGCGCGTCGGCTGCCGCTGAGTTCAAGGACGCAAACTTCACCGGCAGGGTTATCAACGTGGACAGCCTGACTTATGCAGGAAACACGGAGAACCTGGAGGACATAGAAAAAGAATTCTCAGGCAGCCGCTACTTCTTTGAGCACGCCGACATAACCGACAGGGCTGCGATGGAAAGGATTTTCATGCAGTATAAGGTGGATGCAGTGATACATTTCGCCGCTGAAAGCCACGTGGACAGGTCGGTACTAGGTCCGGGAGCCTTCATCCATACAAATGTAACAGGAACATACACCCTGCTGGATGTGGCAAAGAACTACTGGGGCTGTTCATTGGACAAGAGGCGGGATGACGTGCTCTTTCATCATGTCTCCACGGACGAGGTGTACGGCTCCCTTGGGGCAACAGGGTGTTTCAGGGAAGACACAGCCTACGCCCCCCGCTCCCCCTACTCCGCAAGCAAAGCCTCAAGTGACCACATTGCCCTGTCATATTTCCATACCTTCGGACTCCCCCTCACCCTGTCCAACTGTTCCAACAACTACGGCCCCTACCAGTTCCCGGAAAAGCTCATTCCCCTGATGGTTGCAAACATACGAGACGGAAAGAGCCTTCCTGTGTACGGCGAGGGAAAGAACATCCGGGACTGGATTTATGTGGAAGACCACAACCGTGCCGTATGGCAGATAGTCAAGGACGGGCAGGTTGGAGAAAAATACAACATAGGCGGTGAGAACGAGTGGCAGAATATCGACTTGCTGAAAAAACTGATAGAGCTTACGGCAAGGGAGATTGGAAAAGACGCCTCTGCCGTTGAAGGTACTATAAGCCACGTAAAGGACAGGCCGGGACACGATGCGCGATATGCCATAGACTGCTCCAAAATAAAAAAGGAGCTGGGTTGGGAGCGCAAGATGACTTTTGAGCAGGGGCTTGAGCTGACAGTCAAATGGTACCTGTCCCACAAGGGCTGGATGGATCACATTCTTTCCGGTGAATACAGGAACTGGATAGAAAAAAACTATACGGAAAGATAAGGGATGGAAGCTGCCAAGAAGACCAAGCTTGCAAGGAGCGCCTTCACAGCCCTCTTTGCCCTGCTGATATGTATAGACGGACTCATCTGCATTCCTTTTCCCGCCGGTATCCCGCTGAAAACACAAGACATGTTCGCAGCCCTCTCGGGCTTGATTCTTGGCGGCCTGCAAGGTGCCGGGGCAGTAGGCCTCTTCCTTGTCGCCGGGGCAGCGGGCCTGCCGGTATTCGAGAGGGGACAGGGTGGCTTTGACGTGATACAAGGGTCTGGCGGAGGCTATCTTATAGGATATTTTCTGGGAGCGCTCATCGGAGGACTAATAATAGGCTCCCCCCTCAAAAACGAAAAGAAAAGCACAGCCTTTATAATAAGGGCGGCAGTCGCCACATTGATTGCTTTCATAACGCCTTTTTTGACCAGTATCCCTTGGTTTATCGCCTACATGCAAGCCAACGGAAAACAAACGACCTTCCAGCAGGTTCTCTCGGCAAGTTTCTTTCCATTCATCGCAGGCAGCCTAGTAAAGATGCTCATCTCTCTAATACTGGCACTTACACTCCGCCCGGTCGTAGCCAGGTGGCTTTATCCTGATGACGAAAAAGAAGCCGAGGAGATAATCAAAAAACTCGAAAGAAGGAAAGGTAAAAGTGGAATATAAGACTAGGCAGCAGGACTTGCTCCTGGACTTCCTCAGGAAATCCGGGCACAAGCATTTCACCGCACTGGAGCTTTCAGAGCACTTCAAGGACATGGGGGTTGGCAAAGCCACGGTTTACAGGCAGCTTGAGCGGCTCGTGGACAGCGGGGAGGTCAACAAATTCTTCACAGGGGAG
>JAFTEK010000189.1 GCA_017453705.1 Treponema sp. | reverse complement strand
TACCTCTTTTACAATAACTTCAGGTTCGGAAGGTACTTCCTTAATGACCTCTTTGATGACTTCCTTTACAATGACCTCCGGTTCTACGGGTGCAGATTCCTGCTCGTCATCGCTCGCGACGGGTTCCGGCTCCGGCTCATTCCTGTTCCTGCCTTTGTCGCCCTTGTCCTTGTTGGCATCCTCGCTGTCAGGCTCTCCATCGTTATCCGGATCGGCGACAGGGCTCGGCTCTCGACGGCTTGTCTTGCCCTTGTTGTCGTCAACGTCCGTCTCTGGCTCAGCGACAGGCTCAGGCTCCGCCTTCTGCTTTTGCTCCTCTTTCTGCTTGTCCGCCTTTTCCTTCTGCTTTTTGGATACTTTTACCAGGGTTTCATAGTCAAACATAAAAGGGTTGTCCGCGTACCTGCCCTCGTAGTCCGCGTATTTCTTGGAGAAAGTTCGTATGTTGATGAAAAGCCCCCTGTCTATCTCTGCGACTCCGTGCCTTTCCCACGGATAGCCCCAGACCAGTTTGCGGGGAATATAGATGTGAAAGCACTCGCCCAGCTTGGGGTGCTGTACTACGGTGGAAGAAATCAGGCTGTACATGGAATACTTGGATTTGAGCACTTCACCGTTGAGCATACGGATTTCGTCTCCGTTGACGCTGTTGTACTCTTCAGCCCTGTAAGCAAAGCTGTCCTGTTTTCCAGAGGGATCTCTGGTTGTTTCGCAGAGAAGGACGGAGTTGATTCCTGGCTTTTTGCGGATATACAGGTCAACACCGTTTGTCTTCCAGTCGCCGTTCCGCTCCTCCACGACCAAATCTTCCTTATATATATAAAGGTCGTTACTGTCCTGGGCATAAAGCCCGCTTGTGGCGGTTATGCCCAGAAAGACAATAGTAAACAGCAAAAACAGTTTCACGAATTTCTTCATACTCTTATAATCGGACATTTGCCTTTAGTTTTAACAAGTATTCGCATTATTGCTAGCCCCTTGCAAAGTTACCGCCATTTGCTATAATTCTCTGAATGAAATCCAGCCCTCTCTCCATCACGGAAGGCCCCATCTGGAAAGCCCTGTTGGTCTTTTTCTTTCCTATTCTCTTTGGGACTTTCTTCCAGCAGCTCTACAACACCGTTGATGCGGTAATCGTGGGACGTTTTGTCGGTAAGGCGGCCCTGGCAGCCGTGGGGGGCGGCTCTGCCGTGTTCGTCAACCTCATCGTGGGCTTTTTTGTGGGGCTGACTTCGGGCGGCGGTGTTCTTATCTCCCAGTTCTACGGAGCCAGGAACGGCGATGAAATATCCCGCTCTGTGCACACAGCCCTGTCGCTGAGCCTGGTCTGCGGCCTTGTGATGTCCGTCCTGGGAATCACGCTGGCTCCCGCCATGCTGACATTGATAAAGACCCCGGCGGAGACCTACGATCTTTCCTGCCTGTACCTGCGCATATTCTTCATGGGGATGATTCCCATGTCGGTGTACAACATGGGTTCCGGGATTCTCAGGGCGGTAGGCGACTCCCGCACCCCGCTTGTCATCCTCATCGTGGGCTGCGGGGTCAACATCGTGCTGGACTTGGTATTCGTCGTCTTTTTCCGCCTGGGGATATCAGGGGTTGCCATAGCCACGGTCATCTGCCAGATTGTAACTTCTGTCATAAGCGTGGCGGTTCTTGCCGGTACAAGCGACTCCTACAGGTTTTCTGCCCGGAAGCTGGGGTTCACCCCCCGTATACTTAGACGCATAATAAGGCTGGGCATACCTGCCGGGGTGCAGTCCAGTTTGTACACTATAAGCAATTTGATAATCCAGACTTTTATCAACTCCTTTGGAACGGACTGCGCGGCGGCATGGGCTGCTTACGGCAAGCTGGACTCAATCTTCTGGATGATAATAAACGCGCTGGGGCTTGCCATAACGACGTTCTCCGGGCAGAACTACGGGGCTGGCAAGCATGACAGGATACGTCGGGGCATGAGGCAGAGCCTGGCCCTTGCATTTGTCTTTACCATTGCAATCAGCGTTCCGTTTTACACGTTTGGGAACAGGCTGCTCCTTCTTTTCACGGACGATCCGGGGGTTATCCGGCAGGGAACCCAGATGCTGCGTTTTCTGACCCCCTTCTGGGTGACATACATCTCGATTGAAATACTGAGCGGAACCGTGCGTGGGGCGGGCAGGAGCCTTGTTCCCATGCTTATTACGGTCTTTGGGGTCTGCCTGTTGCGTATTGTCTGGCTTTTCACCGCAGTACCCCGCGACACCACGCTGAATATGGTGATGGCTAGCTATCCTATCACATGGATACTTACATCCTCGCTTTTCTGGGGCTACTACTTGAGCGGCAAGTGGCTTAAGCAAGTTGCTTAGGCAAGGGGAAAAATCGCTTTGACAACGGATTAGCTTTGGCGGCTTGTTTTAAAGGCAATACTAGCTTGTTTTAAAGGCAAAACCGGCTTGTTTTAAAGGCGATACCGGCTTGTTTTAAAGGCAAAACCGGCTTGTTTTAAAGGCAATACTGGCTTGTTTTAAAGGCAATATCGGCTTGTTTTAAAGGTGGGACAGGTCGGTCCCACGTGCATATCAGTATCACCAGGCTCTGAAAATGCATCTAGTCATCGGGGAGGAACTGGAATACAGCCGGTGCAGTTCCTGTCTGGCTTTCGTAGTCAAAAGTCTCGAGCTTAAGCTTGCCGTCATACCAATCCAAGGCGAGCAGGCTGCCTTTTATGGGGTTCCCGGATTCATCATGGCATACTCCAAGATTGAACAGCGGGCCTTTGCCGCTGGAGCTATCCTGCAAGCCGGGCAGGTATGCTTGTGTTCCTGATGATGCGTCAGTATATCGCAGGACAACTACATCATAATACTTAAAGAATCTATTGAATTGTAGAATGTCAAGGCTTGCTTCACCGCTGCTGGTCTTGTCAGCGACAAGCACAAGGATGCCTATCGTCTGCGGCTGCCTTTCCTGCGGCTCAAAGCTTTCCGCACTGGTTACGGGAATGCTTTCAATCCGCAGGATTGTGCCGTGCTTTTCCTGTGTAAAAGTGCTTCCGGGGGCGGGGTCAAACAGCAGGGCGTCGAATCCTGACAGGAACCGAGCCTCTTTTCCCGCCAAATCGCGCAAAAGGACTTCTGCCCTGTCCGTCGTGCTCTTGTACCTGTCCCAGTTCCAGAAAGTACGGATACCAGCTCCGACATTTCCAGAACCGGCTATGAGCAGCGTCTGGTTCAAAGTATGGGTGTAATCCGCAAGAAAAGCCCGCTGGCTTGTCGTGGTTATTTTCTTGCGGAATTCGTCTATGGCGGTCTCCTCTTTGCCAGTATCATCCCCAACGTAAAGCTCCGGGCTATTAGACCCTTGGCACGGATAAAACGCCCAATACTGGTGGGAAGTGGATTCCACCAGGGTGTCGGGGATAAAGTCGTAGGTGCTGGTCATGTCCACAAGCACGGGATGCACGGCTTTCTTAAGCTCGTTGTATCGGGTCAGGCAGCAGAGCGTCTCCGGGCTGTCAACCTCGATGTGCCTGGGAGATTCCCTGTTCTGGATTGTGTTGCGCGAAACGCTGTCGTGCAGGGCGGTCACGCGCGGAATCTGGTAATGCGAGAAGTCTACCGAGGCCACCACAAGGGCATCATCCGGCAGCTTTTCCGCCAGGAAGTCCGCGAGTTTTCCGAAGGCATCGAATTCGCTGTCAGACGCAAGGGGCTTTAGGAGCAATGGAAGAAACCTGCTGTCTGGAAAATAATGTTTAAGGAAAGGGGTATGTGCATATACCGCATGGTCAGCTGGCCACAGGTCATCCTGAAAGCTTACGAAGCTGGAAAGCGGCTCATATCCTGCAAGCTTTTCCAGAAGGTCACCGGCAAGGTCGAGATTCCCGTCCGGTGCGGTAAAGCTGACGTAGGAAGTTGGAGCCGCTATGCAGGCCGTAGCTTTCTCGTAGTGGTCTGGCCCTATCAGGACTATGACGGAAGGCCGGGTGAACTTAGAAACTGCCCTGTACATGGAATTCTGCTGGGCAACCGTGATGTCATGGTGGGGCAGGATAAGTGACAGGGGGCGTGCCTCCGGGACAGTGTATGCCTCCGAGCTTTTGAAAATGTGGTTCCACATCCCCCTGTCACCGGGATACTGGTAGCTCACTGCTATGCTTCCGTCTGTTCCCGGTGTCAGCTCTTTGAGGCCGGCATCCTTGATACGGCAGGAGGACAGCAACGCCGCCCCTGCCATAAAGAAGCTGGCAAGACAGAATGAGGATTTCATTCTTATTTATAGCGCCTGCCGCCCCATTCAACGACGGCAAATCCATGCCGTTCCGCAGGGATAAGAATCTGTTTCTTTACCGCAATCGGCGCGTCAAGGTCTGCGTGGTCAAAATACACGCGTATGACAGAATCAGGCTTGGGAGAAACATTTAGCGGTGCCTCCGCATCTATGCGATCCTGGGAATAGAAGGTGATGAACACGTATGGTTTGCCGCTCTTTCTAAGCTCTGGAATCCAGTATTCGTTGAAGTCGGCGATTTCTTTAAAGTTAAGGCCGAGTATTACAAGCTTTTCGGTAAAGAAGCTCTTAAGCTCTTCAGTTTTTACGACAAAGCCTTCGCTCATGTCTACCGGCTGGTTAGAGTCCTTGCTTTCCCAGAAGAGATAGGGGTAGTCCTTTCCTGTTTTGGAATCAGTGATTTTTCCCTCTGGTGTTGCTGTCACTTTCCAGCCTTTTCCCATTTCGGGAATAGATTCTGTGACTCCGCCCTTGGGGGCTACGGAGACCTTGACGGTCTGCGTCTTGCTGGGGTACAGGTAAATCACAGGCTTGGCTCTCTCCGCGGCACCGCCTTCATAAACATAGAAGCTCAGGTTTGCCCGCTTGGTTCTTCCGTCTTTGTAGCGGGCTATGAAGCGGTAGAAGTTGGAGCCAGGCGCAAGGTTGTCCAGGCTGCCGGAAACCGTATAGGAAAAGTGCGTGTCACCCGCCTTGAACTTGGCGAGAACGTAGTCATCAATCGGCACTCCGCGTATCTTCTTGGAGCCGTTCTCCAGATATTCGTCTATGTTGCCGTCATCCCCGCTGCTCCATATTACGCGGATGGACACACAGTCGCTTGAGACAGAGCCTGTGAAAGTGTAGCGGACATCGTTCACGTTCTCACCGTTGTAAAGGTACCTGTGCTCCGCATCATCAGGATCGTCAATGCGTATGTATGAGTTCAGGCCTGCGAAAGCCGTGGTCATTGCTGCCACAAGGACAAAAATCGGAATAAATATTTTCATTTTCATAATTAGAGGATACGAGGACAGCGGTTGCCTGTCAAGCTGTGTTTTTGCGGTCTCTTGCTTTTTTTTTTTTTTGATACAGTATCCTCGCGGGATTATTTATAAAATGGCAAGTAAACAGGATGTTGTTTTTATTCTTGAGGAGGCAGCTGAGCGAACTGATGTAGCATTGTGGTCATGCATACGGCAGTGCATTCATTCTCTTCGCGGATATGCCTTTTCCAAAAAAAGGGAGCTTTCCATTGCATTTGCGACTCTTTCATCGGGAATGCAGGAGGAGACGGACAAAAAGCTCTCGTTCGTGGACTTTAACAGCTTTAGCATAAAGGAAAGACACAAGGACTCTTATTTTTCTCAGGCGGCTTTTCCTGCGCTGAACTATTATTTTGGCACACGCTCTTCATCTGCTGACAAGCTGGCTCCCCTTGTGATTGTCATGCACAAGGGCAGTTTGGAAAACAGCGAGAACTATGTTCGCCTGTCTTCTTCTGTGTACTTTAGGAACGCACGTGTAATTTGTTCGGCAAAGAATGATTGGGCATCTCTTCCATCTAAAATCTACAGGCCGTCGTCGGGAATTCTTCCTTTTACTGGAGCTTCAGGAACTTTTTCTGGCAATAGGACGGTGAAAAGGCTTCTTGTCGGAACAGGTGTTGCCATAGCTACGGCTATTGCGCTTATGCTTTCTGCACCGTATCTTTCGGATGCCTGGGAGAATCATAAAGAGATATTCATTCCAAGGACATACAAAAAGGTTTACACCGGGGACAGTGACCGCCTGATAATGCGGACGGAAGCGGATGCGGGGGCTGAGGAGCTTATCCGATTGAACGAGGGAGAGGTAGTGGAGTCTCTGGAGCCGGGGGATGAATGGGAGAAGGTTGTCTTTCACGGCTTTGAAGGCTATGTTCACAGTGAGTATCTTGTGCCGTCCAGCAAGGAAGAATACGTTCTTGTGAATCCAGATACAATGTATACCTATGGAAAGGCATGTCTGCAACGGAACTTCGTGGACATGGACGGACATGACGGCTACTGGTGGATAGAACAGGCCGCCGCCAATGGTGAGCTGACCGCCCAGTGGGAGATGTACCGTTTTTATGAGAACGGCTCCTTTCCTTCTATAGAAAGGAATCCGGAGAAGGCCTTGGAGTACCTTCGTGATATAGATTTAAACGCTCAGAGTGTCGAAGAAAAGAACATTGTGCGCTACAGGGAAATGGCTGATAAATTCGAGTCTTCTTCCCAAAAAGAGCTTGCTGAAAAGCTGTCGGTCAAGGCGGATGAAAAAGAGCGCGACATTAAGGCTGTCAGAAGGCAGGCGGAAAAGAGGCTGAGTGAGCTGAGCTTTGATGATGACATTGATGCCGCGTCGGAGTATTACAAGAAGGCTATGGATTTAGGTCTGGACGGGGATGCGGACTATATGTATTCCCTTGCCGAGGAACTTGGCAGTGATGATGAGGCCGGTATCTACTGGCTCAAGGAGGCATCCGACAGGTATCATTTCAATGCTTCATATAAGCTGGGCAACTACTATTTTCATAAGAGAGATGATCATGACAGTGCCCTGACGTATTTCCTAAAGGCATCGTCACAAGGATATGGAGC
>JAFTEK010000188.1 GCA_017453705.1 Treponema sp. | reverse complement strand
CGGAGCTGATGTTCACACTGGCAACCATGACTATTAAAAGCATTATCAGCAGAAGAAGAATCCTGGTGGACGAAAAGTTCTCAAACTGGCTTGCATTCATCTCGTTCCAAGTCCATACCATCCCAAGAGGGAATGTCCTGCTCGCGGACTCCTTTACCTTCTGCACGGTGCTGGTAAAAGTCCCGTCGGTCTTCAGCTTGAGTGAATACTGGGCAACGTTCCTGGGCAGGAATGTAAAACCTGTCTTCAAGGGTATAAAGACCCAGAGTGCATCAAGCTCCTGATAGCCGCTGGAGACAATCCCTGACACCGTAAAGGCCGCAGTCTTGGGAACAATCATGCCTGAATCCAACAGATTGGCCGACACAAGCGAAATACGGTCCCCCACCTGCACCCCCAGATCATCGGCTATCTTCCGGCACAATATGGCGGACTTGCCATCAGGAAAGGACAACTGCCCGGCACAAAGGCTGAAAAGCCCGGCAAAAGACTCATTCCTGCTGAAGATGTCCTCCTCCACAGCGCGAATACTCGCCCCGCTCCTGTTGCCGCTGGACAGAGACGAAGCAAGTGCCGTTCCTTCTATCTCAGCGTATACCTGGGTCACATGGGGCAGAGCAGAAGCAAGGACGCAGGCATTCTGAAAGTCATCAAGGCTTGCCGCCTCTTTGCTGTCAGAAGCAAAAAAAACATCAACATCCTGGGTGGAAAGACCTATCATCCGGCCTGTTATACCGTCAATCATCCCGTCACTTATGCCCATCACCGCCAGCAGGGGAACAAGGCTTATGCCTATACAGACCATCGACGCAAACAAGCTTTTGCGCCCGTTTGTCCTGTTGCGTGAAAAAACGATGCGAATGGCGTAAAGAAAGCAGGAAGAAAGCTTCATCAGCTAAGCTCCCTGGCCTTTCCGTCCTCTATAGCGTACCGGCAGCTCCCTTTCGCCGCAATGTTCATATCGTGAGTGACCAAAATCAAGGTCTTATGATGCAAATCCGCCATAGAAAAAAGCAAATCCCCTATAAGGGCGGCATTAGCCGGATCAAGGTTCCCTGTAGGCTCATCCGCAAGTATAAGCTAAGGCTCGTTAACCAGACTGCGTGCAACAGCCACACGCTGTCTCTCCCCCCCGGACAGCTGAGAGGGAAAATGCCCTGCCCTGTCCGACAGGCCTACATCATTCAGAAGGGAAGAAGCCCTCTCCATAGCTTCCTTCTTGGGGATTCCTGCCATATATGCGGGCAAAAAGACGTTCTCCAAGGCTGTGAAGTCCTTGAGAAGGTAGTGGAACTGGAATACCAGCCCCAGGAATTTCTGCCTGAAAGCAGTTCTTCTTGCTTCATTCATGGAAGAAACATCGCTTCCGGAAAGCAGAACCCTGCCCGCCGTGGCATCAGCAAGGCCACCGATTATATTCAGAAGAGTGGACTTACCGCTGCCACTCTTGCCGACTATAACGCACTTTTCCCCCTTTGCCACAGACAAGTCCAGACCTTTCAATATGGACAGGCTTTCCCCTCCACTCTCAAAGGTCTTTTCAAGCCCATCTATCTTAACAAGAATCTCACTCATCGCGAAGCAGCTCCGAAACATTAAAGCAAGTTACCTTCCGCCCCGCAAGCAGGGAGGAAACAAAGGACGACATGACGCCAAACAGAAATATGGCAGCTATCTCACCTGCCCTCATCCTGGCAGGAACAGTCGCGAACAAGGAGAACATCGCATTCTCCCTTACGTAGGGCAGTTCATCCGGGCTAAAGAGGAAGGCAAAGGCATACTGGGCTAAAAACTGAGCTTTGGCAAGGAAAAGAAACACCTTGTCCATGTTCTTGGCGAGAAGAAT
>JAFTEK010000187.1 GCA_017453705.1 Treponema sp. | reverse complement strand
CTCCACGGCCGTCACGTACAGCAGGGTTGTTCCTGATGTGAGCAGTGAGTCCAGTGAGACGCCCAGGTCGTCCACGGCGACTTTCTTTATGCCAAAGCCTGCGTTCTTGAAAAGGCTCTCTGTATTTGTGCTTACGTCCTCCGGTATCGCTATGACCGGGGATATGGAGTGGCGGATCTGCTCCGCATAGCTCAACAGGCTGCCGGATTTCTTTTCGCCGGAGGGGCGGCGGAGGGCGGGCAGCTGCATCAGGCGGAATATAAGCGCGCCCAGGCCCGGCCCTACGATGATGTTGTCAACTTTGGCTTCCGTCTTGTGGAAGCGGAACATAAAGGAAGAGAGCGCCTTGCGGAAAGCTGCGTCACCAAAGCGGTCCCCCTTCTGGTTCAGGTTCACGGTCTCGTCGTTCAGGACGCTGTTAAAGCAACGAGCCAGGAACTTCTCGAAATATTCTGCGTTCGGGATGATTACGGGGCGGTCGGAACCTGCCTCCTCGTTGTCTATGAAGGTGGGTATGCTGGTCAAGCCCCCCGTCTGGTTGAAAAACTGGTCTACGCTGTTCATATCTAGCCCTCCGACTATCCCCTGGGTGTTCTGGCTGTCTGGGGATGCAACTTTATTATATTTTCTTCTATTATGGACTAAATCCTTGTATTGTTCAAGGGCATTATGGGCAGGCCGGGCAAGCCGGGCAAGTGGGCTGCAGCCGGGCAAGAGGGCAAGCCGGGTAATCCAGATAAGTGGGCAATCCAGACAAGCGGGCAATCCAGGCAAGCGGGCTGCCGCCGGGGGCGGTCAATCCGGGCAAGATGAATTCCTTTCCTGTGCCAGCCATCCGGGGGTAAAGGGGATACCCCGGAAACACAGTTCTTGTAGACAAAATTCTACATTTTGGGGCTGCTTTTATCCTGTAGATTTGCCTTATCAGGCTTTTGCAGGAGGTAAATATGCAGGCTGAGGATATTTTAACGGGTGTCTACGGGGAGCTGCATGAGCTGCTCGGAGACCACAGGGAGTTCAAGCGTGAGACCCTTTGCAGGTTGTCCGCGCTCGAAGAAGAGGTGAAGGCAGCTCCGGGTGTCAGGGCTGCCAGGATGTGCGCGCTGCTCTCGGCTGTTTCGGGGATTGTCTCGCTTTTGGCGAGCTTCGGGGTCAAACTGGCGGCTTCGCTTTGTACGGCAGGAGGTGCGGCATGAGGACTTTGCTTGAGAGCAGGGCCTGCGCCTTGCGTGCCGAGGGAAAGGCACCCCCGGAAATCTACGGCTTGCTGCTGGATCAGTTTGTGGGAACGCCTTATGTCTGGGGTGGCTCCGACTTGGACGGCTCCGACTGCTCCGGCAGCGTGTCGGCCTGTCTTTCGCTGGCGATAGGGAAGCCCCTTCGCGTCACCGCTGACACGCTTTACAGGAGCTGGTTCACAGGGGAGGCTACGATGGAGGACTGTCTTAGGGGCAGGCTGGACGGCAGGATAGCGGCCGTCTTCTTCTTGGACAAATCCGGCAAGGCCGTCCACGTGGCGGGCTACGGCAGGGGGTGGTTCGTCAATGTTTCAAGCATTGAGGACGGAAAGAGGGCTTGCCGGCGGAGCCTGGACGAGATGCTGGGGATGTACAGGGGCTTTGTACCGGTAGTAAGGGTGTGTCCACTGGACGATAGTAAGGCGGTGAGAATATGAACGGAAGTTTGTATGACAAGGGCTTTTCGGACTGTCTGGGCTATATGGCTAAGAGGGCAATCCTGTTGGGCGGAAAGCTGCTGGGGTTCAAGGGCTTTTGCCTGTTTTTGGCGACTTTTCTGTTGGTGATGGGAAGGATAGGAGAGGATGTTTGGCTGACTCTGGCCGTGACGCTGGTTTGCAGCGCGAGCGGAATCCGCGTGGTGGACTGCCTGCGGGAAGGGGCTGACGTGCTGGATTCCAAGAAGGTTATTGCGGGGCGGCTGGCAGGCTGTGCCGCGGCCAAGGAGATGGAATATGAGGAAGATAGGGATTTGGATGATGATGGTGCTGGCTCTGGTTATGCTGCTGCCGCAGGTTCCGGCATGGTCGGTGGAACAGGAAGGGCGGCCGGGGGAGTTGCTGCCGCAGGTTCTGGCGTGGGCAGTGGAACAGGAAAGGCAGCCGGGGATGCTGGTGCAACCGAGGCCGGCAGGAAGGCTGCGGCCCGAAGGGCAAGGAAGGCAGGGAAACGTGCTGAGAGGGGAATCGGGGAATTCGGACGGGAACGGATCCGGGCCGCCCTTGAGGAGGCTGCCGGTCTCATCGGCTGAGGATGGGTCGGAGCCGGATGGTAAGAAGAGGCCGGACTTTGAGGATAAGGACGGGCTGGACGGAGTGGATCTGGATGCGCTGGAGGAGGAGCTGGGGCAGATTCTGGATGACTGCGTTCAGGAGGCGTTGAATCGTCAAAGGAAGGCGTTTGAGAAAGATTACTCCCGCCTCTGGGACTCTAGGAGTTTTTGGAGGAAGGCTGCGGTCGGTGAGGGATGTGCGATGGTCGCCGCCCTTATTGGGGGAATCTTGGTTTGGAACTTGTCCAGGTAAGGGGGAGTCCTAAGGAAACACTGAATAATCCGAATGCGGATTATTCAGTGTTAACTCCGAAATTCGCAAAGTTTCGTAACACAAAGAGTTACGAAACTTAATGCACGGCGGACGGCTTACGGCTGTCCGCCCTTTTTTTGCTTATGGGGGCTTGTAAGCCGGTGTAAACGGAACCGGCTTTTAAGGGCGGATGTGTTGTCCGCCCTTTTTGGTTACCCTTGACACTGCTGGATTATGAGGGTAAATTTGACCCAGAGGTAAGAGATGCGGTTCCAGATGTCCGGGCGGGCTTTTGGAGCTGGCTCAGGAGGCATAAAATGAAAAAGATTGCTGCCGCGCTGGTGAGGCGGTTTCAAAGAGTCCACGGCGATTGTGCCAAAAGTAACCGGCTTTTGCAATTGGCCCTGGTGGCGGCGTTGCTTGTCGGCCCGCTTATGTTCAAGGCTGATGCCACTGGCGGCTTGGATGATAGGACGCGGGAAGAAAAGGCCATGAACAAGACGATGAAGATGTACCGCAACACTTACAAGATCTTTATGGGGCTCCCGGAGAACTCGGTCATTTTCTACGGCGGCTTTCAGGGGACGGAGAACGATTTCCTTTTTTCACAGATAGACCCATACTTTGATCCGGACACACAGGCGGTGGAAGGGCAGCTTTTCTTTGTCTCCCGCCCGGTCAAGCGGTCTTCGCGCTATATGCTGGAATACTGGAGATGGACTGACAGCACGGAAGGCTACGATGGCTTTAGCTCAGCCAAGTCGTATACTCCCAAAAGCAGCCCACTGGTCATAGACATTCCCGATGAGCCGGGGCTGTACTACTTTGGCTTTTACAGCGGCATGGCCACGTCCGCCACGGGGGAGCTTACGGAGTGGAAGATACATTCTTCCGAGGAGATGAAAGTTCCCGCCCTCAAGCAGGTGCTCAGGTGTTATAAGGGAACGGAATGGGAGGACTACATAAGGGAGGAACTGGAGAAGGCTCAGCAGGAGGCCAAGGAGCGCAAGGCTCGCCGCCGCGGGAAATAGCCGCCTTGGGAAGTACGCGCGGGCGGTGAGGAGTTTATAGAACAGGCGGGGTAAGACCGCGTGACCCAGGGCGGGATTCGTGCGGGCGGTCTGCCGTGAGGCAGCGGACAGGGGGAGTTGAGGCCAGATAGTTTTCAATTTTTTGGAAACTTATAGGCAAAAGTTTGCAAAATTTTGGAAACTTTTGTATAATAGTTTCTATGAATTTGGAAACTATTCAGACCGTGATACTTCAGAATCAAAAGATTCTATCTAGGGTTGAGGGGCTTGTAGCCCGCGATTTGGAAATACAGGCTATCCCCCATAAGGCTTCGGTGCTTATCGGTATTAGGCGGGCTGGAAAATCTACATATATACGGAAGTTTATAGCTGATACAGTTCGGGATAAGGAGTTGGTGTGCTGGCTGGATTTCGCCGATGACCGTTTGATTGCCTTGCAATCGGAGGAACCGGGGCAGATAGCGGATGCTTATTACCAGCTCTACCCGGAGAACCATGACAGGACGGTTGTTTTCTTTTTTGATGAGATACAGCTTGTAAACAACTGGGCCTTGTTTGTGAACAGAATCCAGAACACGGAGAATTGCCAAGTGTTCATAACCGGCTCTTCTGCGAAGATGCTCTCCACGGAGCTTGCTACGGAGCTTGCGGGGCGGACTCTCAGCTGGGATCTTTTTCCTTATTCGTTCAAGGAGTATCTTGCGGCATGCAGTTTATCCATGAGGCGGGACGTGATTGCTAACAGGGACAAAGCAGGGTTTCTTTTTGCAGAGTATATGAAATGGGGGGGCTTCCCGGAGCTGCTGCTGATAAAAACGGACGTGGAGAAAACCAAGTATCTTCAAAACCTTGTTATGGATGTTGTTACTCGCGATGTGGCCATGCGTTACAAAATCCAGGACTTGCCGATGCTTCATACCCTTATTATTATGCTGCTGGGCTGCATGGCTCGCCCTGCTACAGTGAACAAGCTACGCCAGAGGCTTTCCGGGATGCACTACAACACATCAGGTGAGTGGATTTCAAAGTATATCGGATATTTTAATGACGCATACATAATTTTTCCTGTGGAAATCCTTTCATCGAACAGTGCGGTGAGGTCTGTAAACCCTAAGAAGATTTACTGTGCCGATCATGCCCTTGCCACTGCGTGTGACTTCAATCTTTTCAATAACACAGGGATTGCATTGGAGAACATGGTATACGTCCAGCTGAGAAGGCAGGGAAATGAGATTCACTATTACAAGACATCAAATGGTTACGAGATTGATTTTGTGACCGGGAGGGCAGGGAATCTTTCCATATATCAGGTATGCGCAGATTTGAGCGATGAGGAAACCCGGAAAAGAGAACTCAGGGCCGTAAAAGAAGCTTGTTTGGAGCTTGAATGTAAGTCTGCGAAAATAATTACACTGAGACAGGATGAGTGTGTGGAACTTGACGGCATAACTGTGTCCGTGGTAAAGGCCGATGACTGGCTCATGGGGTTTTAGGGAAATCGAGTTTTTTTGAGCCGTCCCGGATGTTCCCAACCGTCCCGGATGTTCCTCGCCGTCCCGGATGTTCCCTCCGCCAGTCGGACGCAGGGGGAACCGGGTGCAGAGCCTAGGGGGGGGCCGCCCACCGTCATGGGGTACGGCAGCTCAGACGTCCTCGCCGTCCCTGCCAAGCATATATTTCACGCGCGAGGCGGCCGGGTCGGGGAGTTTGAGCCACCCCCTGTCGTATATGTAGATGGAGTAGTCGTGGAAGCCCAGCTTTCTTAGGAGGGACTCGGCGGCCGGGAAGTCGAAGGCCGCGATGACAACATGGGTTGATGCGGGGTCATAGCCCTTGAGGG
>JAFTEK010000186.1 GCA_017453705.1 Treponema sp. | reverse complement strand
GGAGAAATGAAAAAGTCAAGGTTTATAAAAACACTAGTAGCTCTTTTCGCCTTTCTCTTGATTCTTTTTGCCAGCCTTTATTTCCTTAGGCCTGCATACAGGGAGATAGATGGCAGGATGAGGCAGGCCGCAGGCTATTTTCTCTCCGAGTTTTCGGAAAGCACCGGACTAGGGCTGTCTTACGATTCTATTTCCCCATCGATTTTGACTGGAATAACTATACGTAACATAAGGGTTTATGATGTGCAGTCGGGGGAGGTCATTCTCTCTGTTAAGAAGGCTGTGTTTCGGTATAGCTTGTTGAAATTACTGGCGCGGGATTTTGACCATGCTTTTTCAGTTTTGTCTGTCTCAGAGATACGTGGAAAGCTCAGCAAAGAGAAGCTGGATGCTGTAAGAAATAGCATTGCGGAAAGCAGGGAGCGAAAACGCAAGGCGAAGGAGCGTGTGCAGGGAGAGTCGGCCGGGGATATTCCCGATGTTGCGGCAGAAGATGTGAAAGAAGAGGATGGGGCTTTGCTCGTCCAAGACTCTGGTATATCACTTCAAGTGGATGGTGTTGACAAGGGGGAGATACTCAGTAAGGAGCAAAAGGCCTTTGTCAATTCTATCTTGGCGTCGCTTCCTGCGAAAGTTTCTATTAAGGATTTTGATGTCAGCTATCTTACAGCAGGGAAAAGGCTGGATTTAAAGCTTGGAAGGCTTTCTTTTAACAAGAAGAGCGATAGGAATATCAGGGCTGTTGCTGACTCTGGTTCCATTTTGTTTCGTATGGCCAGCGGCTCCACGGCGGCCGCTAGGTTCAGTGCCAACGGCAACATAGTTCCTGGGTTTTCGGGTTCTTCAGCCATATTGACCCTTAATCCTCACTCTTCCGCTGACTTCACCGTACAAAAGACTCAGCTTCTGGTTCGTTATGCAGACTTTTCCATAGTGGCCCGGTCTACCCAAAGGCTGTTGCCCTATAGCATATCGGCTGAATATGACATTGCTGAGCAAAAGGCCAGGGCAGAGCTGGAGCTTAATGGTATGAGCGTCCTCTCGCTTGTTAAGTTCCCCCTAAAGACTAAAAAGATCAAGGAGCTTGCAGGAACTCCTTTGACTCTTAAGGCAAATGCATTTGTAGACATAAAGAACCGTGCTTTCTCCTGGGCTGGGGAAGGCGGGTTTGACTTGCCCGCAGAGCTGTTAAAGTCTGAGGAAAAAGTTTCTTTCAAGGCTTCTGGAACAGAGAGCCTGTTGACCGTGGATAGGCTGTCCGTATCAGGAAAGGCTTTAAAAGCCCGTTTATCTGGAAAGCTTGATTTGAAAGAAAAAATACCGGATTGCTCCCTTGTGGTGGACTCTTATGTTCTTCCAAACGGCAATTCCCTTGCGTTTTCTGCCTTTGTCAGGGCGGATGGGCGTACTGTCCATGCGCTCATTCCCAGCCTTAATCTTGGGGAGTCATCTTTTTCATCCATAAATGCTGTTGCCAGGGTTGACAATGGCCTCGTGCCTTTCTCTTTCTCCATATCCAGTTCATCCCCATCAGGGGCGGACCCTTCATCCCTGTCTGGAAATGGGACTTTCTATTGGGCTGGAGGGAAGAAGCTTTCTGCCGGTATTACAATGAACTCCTTGTTCGCTGATTCTGTTGCAAACACCGTAGTTTTTTTCCTTGATTCAACTAAGGCTGGAAAGATTAAACGTCATATAAAACGCCTTTCCTCATTGGCCATAGACGGCTCGCTCTCATTTTCTACTGACTTCAAGGACATAAACTATGACATCAATTCCTTCTCTGTTAAGGACACCCTTGTTCCTGGCCGGGAGTTCACAAGCTCTTTATATGGGGATATGGGTAAGCTGGATGTAAGGAAGCTGTCCTTGGACTGGGGGCCTGTACACCTTAAGGCAGAGGCTGATGCCCTTATGTCCTTGGAGGATAAGGAAGTTAACTTTAACACTTCTATGGATTTGAATGGAATCCTTTATGACTTTACAGGATCTTTTGCCAAAGGACGATGGTTTAACCTGTCAGGCTCCTATGGCATAGACATAATTGCAAACCTTGAGAACGGAGCTTCTGGTAACGCAAAGATTCTCTCATTTCCATTTTCATTCAAGAACTATGAATTCTCCATATCCCTTGACGGGGATTTCAACGTCAAGAATTTGCAGGATTTCATGGTTAACATAAAGACCCTTCAGCTGGCACAGGAAAAGGGCAAGTTGGACAGGTCACCCAAGCTTTCCCTTGCCGGTAAACTTGACCCGATGGGCTTTATAATCGACTCGATATCATATTCAGACATAAACTCCTCCAACGGGGGGTCAGGTTATATCCTGTGGAACATAAATGACGGGATACTTGATTCCGCCACTGTCTCGGTAGGAATGTCCAGTGAGCTGACCAAGGAGACGATAACCCTTGCAGGAGACTTCACAAATCCACTTCATGCCCCCCTCACAAAGGACAATCTGCTGCACGACTGCTATTTTTCGATTCTGAGTGATATAAGGGGCTTTCCCCTCATGCGATTCATACCAAATCAGTATGCTGACGACACCTTCAACGGTTCCATAGTTGCCAGCGGGACGGTTGAAAATCCCTATGTCTCCGTCAAGCTTGAGAATTTCTCGCTTCAGTTAGGAACTAAGCCTGTTATAGTCAACGGGACTGCCGAGCTATTGGAAGGCGACCTGTATATTCCTGCCCTGGACATCGTATGGGGTGGAATGAAGCTGTCGGGCTTTACCGCTGATCTGGATCTTACCAGCTTTAATGGTGAGGCTTCCGGGGAGTATTCCATGCGTGTACTGGGCGACCATTACATAATGATGCCCCTGAAGCTTTCCGTCAGGAATGGGGACGAAAACCAGGAGAGGCATAGTATCCTGGAGAAATTCGTTCCGGTTAAGTTCGTTGTGGATGTGGATTCTTCTATAGCCTGCGAGGGCATTATGAACGGAACAGTTCCTCTCAAGGGATACGTAAGCCGCGAAGGGCGAGATATATACTTTGCCACTGACAGGAACCTGGGGGTCACAGGCAGTTTTCTCACGGAGACAGGAGCTCTTAGCATAAAGGTCAATGAGAGTAAGCCCCTGCATGGGCATGCAGAGGGAACTATAAAAAAATCCAATATAGATTTGGCAATAAAGGATATAAAGGGTGACTTTTCCAAGTTTCATGATATGTTCAGCACCAAATCCTTTGGCCTTTACGGGGGGCTTGCATCTGGATATCTTTCTATAAAGGGGATGACAAGCGATCCCAGCCTGGATGGAACCCTTTTGCTCAGAAATGTGGATGTTGGAGTTCCTGCTGTCACTGAAGAACACCTTATTTCCAAAAATATACTCATAACCATGTTCGGACAGCGTATACAGATTCCAGAAAGCCGGATTCTTGCTGGTACTTGCAGAATGGATCTTTCTGCCCTGCTGCGTAAGGAAAGGTGGGGAATCCGCGCTGTCGATGTTGCCGTAAAGACAGTGGAGAATGACAGGCTTCCTGTGAAGATGGCTATTCCCAGGGCTGACGTGAAAGGACAGGTTGCTCTGGATGCCGCCATGCACTTCGAGGATGCAGTGCTTAAAACCGACATAAATGGCACGATTGATAACGGTGAGGTCAGTATAGTCACCATGCTGACCAACATCAGGCCCATAGGCACCCTTGTGTCTTTGTCAGGCGGAACGGTCAGGGAGGCTAAGGTCGATGATGGCAAACCCAGCCTGTGGGAGTCCCTTACAAGGAAGAATGATGTTATTATTAACGTCAATGCCACCGTCGGGCGCAAGGTTGACCTTTTGGTCCCCCCTCTTATCCAAGCAGTCGTCAATCCAGGGACAAAGTTTGAGTTTGCGCTGGACACTTCCCAGTCCTCATGGAGCATGAAGAGCGATGTCGGTCTGAAAGGCGGGCATCTGACCTATTTGAGCCGTAATTTTTACCTTAGGGAAGGGCAAGTGACCCTTAATGAGAGCGAAAAGTCCTTTAATCCCCTTATAACGGCCAGGGCAGAGACCAAGGAGCGGGATAGCGATGGCATTGTCGTCACTTTGGTTTTGGAGGCCATAAAACAGAGCTTCCAGGCCTTTTCCCCCCATGTTTACTCTAATCCTGCCCGCTCGGAAGCTCAGATTATGGCCATGCTGGGGCAGGTTGTGGCTGCGGACTCTGACAATGCGGGCAGCTTCCTTCTTTCCGGCCTTGACTATGGAATACAGTTCTCGGTCTTTAAAAAGATGGAAAACGCATTGCGTGACTTGCTGAATTTTGATATATTTTCAGTGCGTATGAACATCCTGCAGAACACCTTGAGTTATGGTCGTTCTGTGTCCAGGGGGACATATAACGGAGCTTTTAACACTTACAGCAATCCGTTGGGTAACTTTTTGGATAATGCGAGTGTTTATATGGGAAAGTACTTTGGTGACTCGATTTACGCTGATGCCTTGTTGCAGTTTACGTATGACGAGTATTCCCAGATGACTGGAGCTGGAGTGCTGGGGAGTGGAATTGTATTCCGCCCTGAGCTTGGCATAGAGTTTCAGGCTCCTTTTGCCAATATACGGTGGAATTTTGCGCCTGACCTTGAGCCTTTGCGTTATGGGAACGTGCCGGACATAGTGGCGGGAAATTCTATAACCCTTTCATGGAGATTTACGTTCTGAATATGAGGACTTTTATGCATATAAAGAGGCTTCTTTCTGTTTTCCTTTTCTTTTTTGTTGCAGGATTCACGCTGTTGTCAGCCCAAGAGTCAGACGACTGGTACTATGGCAAGCCTATCCGTGATATAAAATTCAAGGGTCTTCATAATATTAGCGAAAGTGATTTGCGTGGCGTTACAGAGCCTTTCATTGGTGAGGAGTTCAGCGATGAGCTTTTTGCTGATTTGATGAACAGGCTGTTTGCAATGGATTTCTTTGAGGACATTGAGCCCTCGGCAGTTCCTGTGGACAAGAACAATCAGGCTGTCAGGATTATTGTTGAAGTCGTAGAAAAGCCTATCGTACAAAAAGTTCGTTTTTTGGGATCGTTCAAAATAAAAAATGATACATTGAAAGAGCAGGTTTCCACCAAGGACAAAGGTGTGTTTGATGAGTCCAAGCTGGAATCTGATGTGACTGCAATACGAAATTTATACTATTCCAAGGGCTACAGTGAAATTGAAGTCTCTGCATCGACTGAAAAGGGAAGCGATGGGATTATCGTTACCTTCAATATCAAGGAAGGCAGCCAGGTTGTAGTCAAGGATATATTTTTTACAGGTAATCGCATGGTTTCCGCCAGAACCCTACGTGGAAAGCTTACCTCCAAAAAAGCAACTTTATTAGACCGTAACGGCTTCAGCGAGGCTTCCATTGAGCAGGACAAGAAAGCTATAATGCAGTATTACGCTGAGAACGGCTACATAGATGTTAACATTATTAACGTTGAGCAGAAGTCCGAGTTCAATGAAAAGAAGAACAGGCAGGAGATAACCCTTACTTTTAATATAGAGGAAGGGTCTCAGTATACTTTCGCAGGCCTTACAATACAGGGCAATGAGATATTCAAAACAGAAGAGCTTTTGTCATTGGTCAGGCTGAAAGCTGGGGATGTTTTCAACATAACCAAGTTCCAGGAGGGAATGTCTGAGATCCAGAGCAAGTACACGAACTCAGGATACTGGACCAACCAATATCAGCCTCAGATGGATCGAGATTCCGATGCAAAGACTGTAAGCTACTCCCTCTATATACTTGAAGGTGAGAGAAGCCACATAGAGTCAATAAACATCGTTGGAAACACCCGTACTAAGAACGAAGTCATAATGCGGGAGCTTCCAATGGAGGAAGGGGATGTTTTTTCCAACGAAAAGGTGACAACAGGGCTTCGCAGCCTGTATAATCTCCAGTATTTTTCCAGCATAGTCCCGGAGGTTACTCCTGGTTCTGAGGAAAATCTTGTTGACTTGACAATCAAGGTCGCGGAACAGAGCACTCGATCCCTTCAGTTTGGATTGAATTTCAGTGGTTCATCTACTACGGATGAATTCCCCATATCATTGAATTTTGGTCTTTCAGACTCAAATCTTTTTGGCGAGGGAAAGACTCTGAGCCTTTCAACATCCCTTGCGACAAACACCCAGTCTGTTTCAGCAAGCTATGGGCTTCCATATTTGTTTGGAAAACCTATTAGCAACACTCTGTCTTTGAGTTATAACAGATCCAAGCTTTATTCAGCCAGGAACGTATTCCTGCCCGATGGATCTATAGATAATTTAAGCAACTACTTTGACTTCGTCCAGCACAAGATTTCACTCTCAGACTCCATTGCCAGGCGTTGGCAGAGACGCTGGGGAGACTTTACTTTAGCTGGTGGCGGCTCATTGGCCATGATGACGAATATTTATGACGGAGACTCATATATTCCGACGTTTTATTCCATGGAAAATTACCACAACAAGTGGAATCCTAGGAACTCTTTGTTTGGACAGGTCTCACTCGATGCCCGTGATTTTTTCTTCAACCCAAGCAAAGGATGGTTTGCAAGTGAGCGGGTGACTTGGATAGGACTTATGCCAAAGGGAGTCATATCTGAGGATTTTGGAGAGACGGAATTCATCCTTCGCTCTACATCTACAGGAGAGGCTTATTTCCAGCTTGTAAATAAGCCCCTTTCTGAAACTATGTCACTTCAGCTTATCCTTGCGGGTATAAGCCAGGTGACTTATCAAAGACCTATGTTTTCAACCACCATATCTGCCATCAACAAGCTTTCTCTGGATGGAATGGTTTTTGGCCGTGGATGGGAGATATCTGACCAAGAGTGGGGCAATGGAGATCTCTTGTGGAATAACTCCTTGGAACTCCGTTACCCTGTCTTTAAGAACGCCCTCTCCATCGATTTGTTCTTTGATGCCTCAATGGTCAAAGACCTTTCCAGTGGAAATCTTGATATAAGTAACGCCAGCAACTGGTTCTTTAGTTTTGGTCCGGGACTGCGCCTGCTGATGCAGCAGTTGCCGCTCCGTGTTTACCTAGCAAATAATTTCACGGTGAATGACGGTCTTACATGGCGAAAGGCCAATGGTAATACAGCGGATAATTTCTTATCGGGCTGGCATTTCGTCCTTTCATTCGCATCACCGAACAAATAGGAGTTATATATTATGCTCAGAAAGACCTTTAAAGGGCTGCTTGCCTGCTGCCTGTTGTTTGTATCGCAGAATGTTTTTTCCCAGCAGATAACCCGCTTTGCCGTGATAGACACAGCCAGGGTCTATCAGGCTTATTTCTTGAATTCATCTGCTGTCCGTAACTATGAGAATAGGCTTGCGGATTACCAAAGCGAGATAGATAACTTGACCAAGGAGCTTGAGCTTTTGCATGACCAGAGGCTTGAGTGTGAGCGCAATGGTGATACTGCAGGGGCGGCTCGCATTGCCGCTGAGATTTCCCAGAAGACGGAATATATAAGGGAATATACGAGCGCAAGGAATGCGGAGCTTGAGTCAATGAAAGCTTCCCTCCAGAACAACGATGAATTTTACGAGAGTCTTTATGCTACAATCGAGAAGATTGCAGAAAGCGGTGGTTATAGTG
>JAFTEK010000185.1 GCA_017453705.1 Treponema sp. | reverse complement strand
TTCCTTAATATTGGGAATCCCGAAAATAGGGCGGGGAAAATAGGGAACCGAGAAAAACTTCCGTTTTCTAGGGAAGCACTGAATAATCCGAATGCGGATTATTCAGTGTTAACTCCGAAATTCGCAAAGTTTCGTAACACAAAGAGTTACCTTTGACGGGAAACGCTGATTAATGTCTCCTATATTAATCAGCGTTTCTCTAGATGCACTATTGCCGTTGACAGAAATGTAGAAATAGGCCACAATACACTATTCACTGTATTTTGGAGTCTGCAATTGAAAAAATCCTTCTTTATGATGATGGCAGTCTTTTCCATCTTTTTTGTGGCTTCTTCTTTGATGTTTACTTCATGCTCTGGGCGTGATGACAAGATTCTTTACTTGTACAACTGGACTTATTATACTCCAGAATCCCTTCTTCGCAAGTTCGAGGAAGAGTTTGATTGCAAGGTAAAACTTGACAGCTATTCCACCTGCGAAGAAATGTATGCCAAGATTCGCGGCGGAGCCAAGGGTTACGACATAGTGATTCCCTCCAACGACTTTGTTTCGATTATGATAAAGCAGGGTATGCTCAGGGAACTGGATCAGAGTAAACTCACAAACCGTGACAAGATAAACCCGGTGATTCTCGAAAAGCTTGAGCACGACCCCGACATGAAGTATGCCGTTCCTTATGCTCTCAGCGCGACAGGGGTAATGGTGAACAAGACGAAGGTGCCGGAAATGGACTACCCCAGGGACTACACGATTTTTGCAGACCCCCGTTTTGCCGGCCATGCCACCATGATGGATGAAATGCGCGAAGTCATAGGTTGTGCACTCCTTCAGAAAGGCTATGACATGAACACCACTGACCCCGACAAACTCAAGGAAGCGGGCGAGATGATAATAAAGGATTGGAGACCCAACCTTGTTAAATTTGACGCAGAGAGCTTTGGCAAGTCATTTGCCTCCGGGGACTTCTGGCTCTGTCAGGGCTACCCGGAAATTGTCTATGGGGAGGTTCCGCCTGATAAGTGGGATGAGACCATTGACTTTTTTATTCCTACGATAGGGGGGCCTGCGACTGTGGATTGCATGTGCATTCTTAAGGATGCGCCTCATTATGAGCTTGCAAATGAATTCATCAACTTTATCCACAGGCCGGAGAACTATGCGGTTTTCATCGATGAGTTCGGATATCCCTGTGTTACCAATTTGGAGGCTATGCAGTATGTGACCCGGCCTGCGATGTACGATGCGGGTCAGGCCTATAGCTGTACGCTCAAGCAGGATCTTGGCAATGAGCTTGACAGGTACAGCGAGCTTTGGCAGAAGATTCGTTTTTCCGAATAGAGAGGCAGTTCCAAAGAGGCCACGGCGAGTGCTGATTGCACACGGCATTTCTTGTGTTGTAAGCGGCGCGGCGTTTCGTGTAACAAGTGCTGCAAGCGGTGCGGCATTGCCTATAATACGGCATTGCTTGCAGCACGGCGTGTGCTGATTGCAACAACACCGTCTTGCTTACAACAGGCTCGCCTAAGACTCTTGGAACATATTTATTTTACAAAATCAGACGTATTTTTCTTGTATCTGTTTGCAACGTAACTGGCGACCTTGAATAGATAGGGGGTTTCGGAGCAGGAAACGATGTAGCTTTCCTCTTCCCCCTCCTTGCCGCTGTAAAGCTTTGTTGTGCAGTTTTTTGTTCCTGCCGTAAACGAAAGCTCTGACTCAAGCTCATATCCTTCTGGAATAGTCGCATTGTCGTCAAGCCACTCTGAGGCTGACAGCATAGAAAGTGATGAGACCCAGTTGGAAACTTTGTCACTGTCAACTTCTTTGCTGTCTTCCAGCTGGCCGGCGACAAGTTTCCAAACAGCCTTGCTGACGCTTACGGATTCTTCATCTGTGTCAGTTGCATCTGTTTCTGCTTTTTCCTTCAAAAAGGCTAAGGTTGTAGCATTTTCATCAAGGTATGAGACATAGCTGATTTTTTCTATCTTTTCGTCATCGCCCAGTGAGTAGATACTCTTGCTCCTTATCTCATCACACTGCTTGTCAAAGTCCCGGTGCAATGCGGCTCCGACTATATAAACGGCTCCGTCATCGTCCAGCTGTACGTAGTTCTGGCTGTTTGTGGAAGTCGCCTTGCCCACATGGAGGGTACGGACGGGATTGCCGCCGCTGTATGCGGTGACGACTATCTTGGAGCCGTCATCCAGGCCGTAGCGGGCGCTGTCAGTTCCAACAGAACGACTGGCGGTGGCCAGCAGCTTTAGCTCTTTGATGTCAGAAAGCATACCGTCTACGATAGACCGTGCTGCCTCGTAGTCGGTCTGACCTTCGCCACGGCTTACAAACCATCTTCCGTCTTTAAGGCTCAGGCGGACTTCAAAGCTTGCTGCCTGAACCGTAAGCACATCTATCTCAGATTCCAGCGGAAGGGACTTTATGCCAGTCCTGCTGGAAAGAGAGAGCTGGACTATGTAAATGCACAGCAGTACGGCTATACATGACAGCAGGACAATCTTGCGTATATATGGATTTTTCATTTTGACACCTCACGTTCGTCATCCGCATCATAGCGGAGTCGTATTTCTTTTCTGTGGGCGCTGCGGGAGAGCAGAGCCAGAAGGCCTATGGCTGCGACAATGATGGCAAGTCCTATTATGTTGAAATACTTGGCAATGGATACCAGCGGACCGGACGACAGGTGCAGGGTATTCAGGCTCAAGCCTTTTGTCCTCATTGCACAGAGGTCTGCGTTCCCATTCATGTAGTCCACGGCGTTTTCCAGGAACTTTGCAACTGGAGCATCGCTGTCCGCCTGCAAAATCTGCGGGCTGGTTATGAATGAGGTTGGAATGAGCAGAATCTTACCTTCCTGGAGGCTCTTTGACACATGGTTTTCCCCGCTCAAAGCAGCCGCAGTTCCTGTGCCCTCAGCCGTCTGTCCTGGTTCTGCTGCTGTGTCGACGGGTTTTTTGTCAAACGCGCTCTCAAACTTTCCTTCCAGCAGAACGGCCAGGTCGTATGACTTCATGCCTGATTTGTCTACAGGGGGGGAGATTGTGAATGGGTTAAGCATTGAGCCGTCAGTAGTTGTCCATGACTTTGAGGAACTTGATGCCAGTGTCGTCAGCTTGATGCCTTCCTTTGATGCGGCCTCGCTAGCGTCTATCTGGCCGGGCATAAGGAATATGACATAGCCCAGGTTTGCGCTTATCACGCTCTTTTGGTTCAATCCCCTGTCGCTGGCTACAGGCGCATAGTAGAAGTTCAGCTTGCCGTACTGCTGGGTGTTCTGCGTGTAGCAGTCCTCATCTAGGACATAAGCATTTTCCGTCTTGACCCCGTACTTGGAGAGGAGCTTCTCAAGCCCGGTCTCTATCGCTTGATAGTTGCTCTCACCGGTGTAGGGGTTGGACTGTGAGTCAAATGGATCTATAAAGAGCATCAGGTTCCCGCCCCCCATCAGGAACTGGTCAACCTTGTAAAGCTCTGTCTCGCTGAAAGCCGTCTTGGGGCCGTTTATCATCAGCGTCTGGGTTCCACCTGGTATGTCAGACTTTGACAAGTCAAGTTCTTCGAGCGAGTAGGACTCATTGATTAGCCCCGCAAAATTGGCAGCTCCGTTCTGTGCGTCTGCAAGGGGAAGCTCCCCGTGGTTTGTGACGTATGCAAGCTTGGTGGACTTGGAAGCAAGTGCCTTTACGCTGTCGGTCAAGTTTTCTTCCAAATCATCCAGGCCGTTTACCGCGTAAGCAAAAATCATGTTGACCATCTGTAGGGGAACCACGCGGAACTTGTCACCGGCTTCCACGACCAGACCCAGGGCGCCTCGCTCAGTGCCTCCGTCTTCGTCTTTCCATTCCACCACCTGAATGCCGTAGC
>JAFTEK010000184.1 GCA_017453705.1 Treponema sp. | reverse complement strand
TCCATTCCCGCAGGCCTCCGCAAGGCAGTCGCCGTGGGAATCGGGCTTTTCATCACCATGATTGGTCTTGCCAACGCCGGGATTGTAGGCACAGACACGGGTACATTGATAGGATTTGAGTCATTCACTGCCAGCCATCTGACAGCTATCGTCGCTGTTTTGGGGCTTGTCATAACGATAGCCCTTTTTGTCCTTAAAGTTCCGGGCGCAATCCTTCTTGGTATAATCATAACGACAATAATCGGAATCCCCTTCGGAGTAACGAAGGTTCCTGACAACTTCACTCCTGTTTCTTTTCCGTCAGCTCCCCTCATGTTCAAGTTTGAGTGGCAGAACGTGCTTACGCTGAAATTCTTTGTCGTCTTCTTCACATTCCTGTTCACGGATATGTTTGATACAATCGGTACCTTGATGGGGGTTGCTGAGCAGGCTGACCTTAAGGACAAGGACGGCAATATCGTCAACGCCAAGCAAGCCCTGCTTTCCGATGCTATCGGAACTGTTGCCGGAGCATGCCTTGGAACTTCGACCGTAACGAGCTTTGTTGAGTCCACATCAGGTGTAGCTGCTGGAGGGCGCACCGGTCTTTCTTCTGCCGTAACCGCGCTCCTCTTCCTGCTCTCACTCTTCCTGAGCCCGCTCTTTGCCTTGGTGCCTTCTGCGGCCACCGCTCCCGCGCTTATTTTTGTAGGATACCTTATGATGAGGTCTGTCACGACGATAAAGTTTGACGATCCGACGGAGGGAATCCCTGCTTTCATCACGATAATGGTCATGCCTTTCTCCTATTCCATATCCAACGGAATCGTCTGGGGCGTGATTGCGTATGTGATTTGCAAGGTAGCCGGTAAGAAGGCAAAAGAAATCCCTGCCGTAACATGGATTCTTGCCGCCATATTCATAGCGGACATAATCTTTGAGGCTGCCAAGGCCGCGTAGTTTTTATGGGGATGCCCCATATCCCCTTGAATATAGGGGAGGGGACACCCCCTACTCAGAAGCGAGGGTTTCCCCTCCCCTACCACCCCACCGCTTCCCGGCGGCTTCCTAGGGGCTTTGCCCCTAGGAACCCCAAAGCATAAAAGTTGTAATGGATTAAGCCGCTACATATTCTCGTATGTCTGAATGGAATCTTCCAGGTGCTCGATTTTTATCCCCGCCTCTCGGAACATGGACAGGGAGTCCTCCTCGTCGTGGTAGTGCTTCTCGCAGACGACCCGGCGGATTCCGCAGTTTATAATCAGCATGGCGCAGGTGCGGCAGGGAGTCATCTTGCAGTAGACGGTCGCTCCGTCTATCGGTATGCCCCGCTTGGCGGCCTGGCATATTGCGTTCTGCTCGGCGTGGACTGTGCGGACGCAGTGCTGGGTGATGGAGCCGTCCGAGTGAATCATCTTGCGCATAAGATGACCCGCGTCATCGCAGTGGGGAAGCCCCGCAGGACTGCCTACGTATCCTGTGACGAGAATTTGGTTGTCCTTGGCGATAACGCAACCGCTTCTCCCCCTGTCACAGGTCGCCCGCTTTGCGATGGTACGGCAGACTTCCATGAAGTACTCGTCCCAGGTGGGGCGGACGTATTTATCGCTTTCCGTGCTGGCGGTCTCTTCCATTTGCAGCCTCCTTTTTGTTTTGTTTTGCCAGAGCTTTCCTAGAGGTTTGCGACCAGCCAGTCCTTGAATGACGTGTAGTCTTTTTCCATGGGGATGGAGTTGTCCTTGAGCCTGAGAACCCTCTCAAGGCTGTCCGGCATACTGGGGATGCGGCCTATGGCCTCCTGAACGGTCGAGCCGAACTTGGTCGGGTGGGCTGTCTCGAGCACTATGCCCACTGCCTTTTCCTGCACAACATCGTCAGCCCATGTGGGGATGCTGGGGGTAAGGCCGGGCTTGTTTATGTCGCCCTTGAACCCGCCCACGAGCCTCTCCATGTCGCCGCTCCTCATGTCGTTCCATGCCTTCCAGCCTATTGCCCCATGGGGGTCAATGATGTAACCCGTCCTGCTGTTGCACTTTCTGATTGCATCGACGGTACCTGCGTCATCCGTCCAGTAGGACGCGAAGAGCTTGCGCACCTGTTCCAGGCTGTACATGGAGATGATGCGCTCATAGTTGCTGGGTGCCCCCACGTCCATCGCGTTGGAGAGGGTGGGCTGGGATTCCCTTGCCTTATACTCTCCTGTCGCAATCCAGTCAGGGACTGTATGGTTTGCGTTGGTGGCGGCGACAAAGCCCTTTATCGGTGCACCCATCTCACGGGCTATGAGTCCGCTGGTCAGGTTGCCGAAGTTCCCGCTGGGGACGATGGCTATGATGGAAGCGTCCTCAATCTTGCTGTCGTGGGGAATCCTGTTCTTGACGACCAGGGAGGAGTACATGTAGTAGAAGCTCTGCGGGAGCAGGCGGGATATGTTTATGGAATTTGCCGAGGACAGGCGGAACTTCTTCCTAAGCTCCACGTCCGTGAAGGCTGTCTTGACAAGCTTCTGGCAGTCGTCAAAGTTGCCCTTGACCTTGAGGGCGCGGACGTTGCCGTCGAATGTCGTCAGCTGCTTCTCCTGCAGGGGGGAAATCTTGCCGTCGGGGAAGAGTATGGTGACATCAATTCCCGGCACATTGTGGAATGCGCTTCCAACGGCGGATCCCGTGTCGCCGCTGGTCGCGACGAGGATGTGCAGGTTGTCACCGGCCCCCCTGTTAAAGTATGACATGACCCGAGCCATGAAGCGCGCACCGAAGTCCTTGAAGGCGCATGTGGGGCCGTGGAACAGCTCCAGCACATAAGTCACTTTGTCAATCGGAACAACGTGAGGTATGAAGGGGTAGGCATCCTGTATGATGGACTCAAGATCAGCGTCTGGAATCTCACCTTCCACATAAGGCTTTGCCATAGCGTATGCAATCTCGCGGAAAGATGGCTCAGGCGTTCTCTCTATGTAAGAGCTGTCTATCTTTGGATACGATGTAGGGATATAAAGACCGCCTGTCTCGGCGTTCATGCCGTTCATAACCGCAGTCCTGAAATCTGTTTTTACGCTTTTATCCCTTGTGTCTGTGTATATCATGAGAGCTTCCTTTTATGCACAATGTAAAATAATGCAAGATTTTAGCAGAATATGCATATAATTGCAAGTAGTCAGGACTTGACAAACAATCCTTGCCGTGTAATTATATCTCAATGGCACAGGCTGTTGGAGCCGGTGACGGACAGAAGTGGACTAAGGTTATTTCCGCCGAGCACGGGCTTCTGGATCTTCACCTTCGGGACGTGATTCATTACAGGGATCTTATTTTCATGCTCATCAAGAGGGACTGGACGGTTGCATACAAGCAGACGGTGCTAGGTCCTCTCTGGTATGTCGTTCAGCCACTGATATCCGCCGTCATGTACACTTTCGTCTTTGGCAAGCTGGCGGGGCTGGGCACGGACGGAATTCCCTACGTTCTTTTTTACTTTCCCGGCAACATGCTCTGGCAGTACTTCAACAAGTGCGTCGGCTGCGGCTCAGGCACTTTCCTTTCCAACCAGGGGGTCTTCAGCAAGGTATATTTCCCCCGCCTGTGCGTGCCGATCGCGGATGTCGCCGGGCAGATTCTCAGGCTTTTGATTCAGTTTGCCTTCCTCATGGTCATCTACATCTACTATTTTGCAATCGGGACTCCCATGCAGCCCTCATGGAAAATCGCGCTTTTCCCCATCCTGCTCCTGTGGATAGGCTCCCTGGGAATGGGATTCGGTCTTATCCTCAGCGCACTGACGACCAAGTACCGGGACCTGAACAATCTGGTCAGCTTTGCCATGCCCCTTGCCATGTATGTGACCCCAGTGGTCTACCCCCTGTCACAGGCACCTGAGAAGTACAGGGCTCTTTTCATGCTCAATCCGATGAGCGCACCGGTGGAGGCCTTCCG
>JAFTEK010000001.1 GCA_017453705.1 Treponema sp. | reverse complement strand
GCAATGCCTACCAGAACAAGCTTGATGAAGCTCTGCTTGCCCAGGACAAGGCCGATGCAGATGATAAGATTGACATCTTCCTTGTCGAGGCTGACTATGCTCTCAAGTATGTTGACACTGACTTCACCCTTGATGTCAAGAGCGAGATAGGTCTTTCCGACTCCGATCTCTCGCAGATGTACAAGTATACCAAGGATATAATGACGGATAGCAAGGGAGTCCTAAAGGGTGTCTCTTGGCAGGCTTGTCCGGCAGGATTTATCTACCGCCGTTCCTTTGCCAAGAAGGTTCTTGGTACTGATAAGCCGGAGGAAGTCCAGAAGCAGCTCGACACATGGGACAAGTTTGATGCTGTTGCTGCAAAGATGAAGGAGAACCGCTACTATATGCTCTCTGGTTTTGATGATGACTTCCGCGTTTTCACCGACAACGTGTCATCACCCTGGGTTGTCAATGGCAAAATAAACATAGATCCCCAGGTTCGCCGCTGGATTCAGCAGACCAAGGAGTATACGGACAAGGGCTACAACGCTAAGGCTAACCTGTGGTCTGATGAGAGTGCCGCTGGTGCTGGTGAGTTCGGAAAGGTCTTCGGATACTTTGGACCAGGCTGGTTCATTGACTTCTGCCTTGCAGGTTGGGCCAAGAAGGACCAGACACAGCCTGCCATCGCTGGAAACGGAAGCTGCGGCGACTGGGCTTTCTGCGAGGGACCGCAGGGCTTCTCATGGGGTGGAACTTGGATTTGTGCTGCCCGTGGAACAGACAACCTCGACATTGTGAAGGATGTAATGTACACGATGACCTGTGATCAGGAGATTGCCAAGGCGATTTCAGAGGCAACAGGTGACTTTACCAACAATGAGGCTGCAATGACTGAGGTTGCCAACGGAAATTACAAAAATACATTCCTTGGTGGACAGAACCACCTTGCCCTTCTTCTTCAGAATGCTAAGAAGATAGACAAGAGCAATATCTCTGCCTATGACCAGGGTATGAGCGAGAAGCTTCAGGCTGCCATGGCCGATTACTACAATGGAATTGTAACTGAGGATCAGGCTTGGGATAACTTCTATATGTCTATAAAGGAGCTGTACCCGAACCTCAAGAGGTAGTTTACCGTTTATTGTGAACATAAACCTCCTAATAAAATAAAAAAGCAACGCTTTTTACCTGCCATATCCGCTATGGCAGGTTTTTTTATTTGACACAGGGCCGATATTTGTCTACAATGTCAAGCGTTATTATTGGGATGGAAGCGGAGTTTTTTATGGATTTTATGGATATAAGAAAGTTTTTTTTCAAGAGTCATGGTATTTTGCTTTGTGCTGTAGTCTTGTTTCTTTCGTCTTGCGGAGGAAAGACTTCTGGCTCAGAGCCATCTGTTGACCAGACGAACAGGGTTCCCCAGCTTAAAGAAGGGGGCAGGATGGTGTTTGGATTTGCTACGGAGCTGAATAATTTTGACCCATTTTCGTCTATGACTGCGGATGCCAGATCCATAAGCTTTAATATATTTGACGGCCTTGTCAGGGTGGAAAGCGATGGTAGCTTTGTACCCGCGCTTGCTGAAGACTATTCTGTCTCCGCTGACCAGATAACATGGACATTCAGGATTCGCAAGGGGGTCAAGTTCCATGATGGCAAGGATTTGACTAAGGATGATGTGCTTTATTCGATACAAAAGGCGATAGATGGAGGAGTGACCGGTTACAAGGCTATAAAGTCGTTCTCGTTCAATGACTCTGGTGATACACTTTCCATCCAGCTTTCGGATCCCGATGCGGGGTTTGTAGCGTATCTTACGACACCGATTGTCCAGAATGAAGCAAAGAATCTTGCGACGCATCCTATAGGCACAGGGCCTTTCAGCTTTAAGGAGTATGTGGAGCAGGATCATCTTACGCTTGAGAAAAATTCCAACTACTGGGGCAAGAAGGCTCACTTGGATACCATCGTGATAAAGTTTTTTGCAAGCCAGGCTGACTTCCTTATGAATTTTCAGGCGGGCAGCATAGATGGTTTTTCTGCCAGTGCGGATACAGTGGAGCAGCTGGACAGGGATGAGATAAACCTATATCCCCGTAATTCCAACTCAGTGCAGCTTCTCGCGCTCAATAACAATTTTGGCCCTTTCAAGGACAAGAACATCAGGAAGGCAATCTGTCACATTGTTGACGCGGAAACCGTTATCCGAACGGTTAACTATGGCTATGGGGTCAAGGCTTCTAGTCCTCTCATACCCGCGCTCTCAAAGTATTATGCAAGCGATGTTGACTTTAACTATATGAAGGACGAAGCCAAGGCTAGGCAGCTTCTGGCGGCTTCTGCTTATCCAGATGGCTTTTCATTCACTATTACAGTTCCTTCCAACTATAATGTCCATGTAAGGACTGCCGAGGTCATAGTTGCGGAGCTTGCCAAGATAGGCATAGATGCACAGATAAAGCAGGTGGACTGGGCTACATGGCTCCAGCGGGTCTATGGAGAAAAGGACTATGAGGCGACAGTCGTTTCTTTTGATGGACATTATGCCTATCCAACGGCTTTTCTTGCTCGTTACTGTTCTGGTGTTAAGAACAACTTGGTTGGCTTTGCCAATGCTGACTATGATAAGACATACAGGAAGGCTGTGGCGACATCTAGGGAAGATGAGAGAATAGATTTTTTCAAGCAGTGCCAGAAGATTCTTAGCGATGAGGCGGCGAGTGTCTTTTTGGAGGATATCTCCATGCTCTCCGTATACAACAAGAACTTCCAGGGCAGCAAGGATTACCCTCTCTACGCACTGGATTTGTCGGCAATCTATGCGGTTGAATAGTGGGGCGACCGGATTATGAAAAGGAAGAATCCTATCCTTGCCAAGGACAACACTAAGGCCAAGATAGCTGTCTTGGTCGGAGTCTTCTGTTTCTTGTATATTATCTTCTCGTTCAAACCCCTTAGGGAAGAGATTCACTTGACTCCAGATTGGACTATTGCAATAGACAGGGAGGGGCTTTCTCCTGAGTCTGACGAGGATTTAGTTCCCTTTAAGTTGGGGCAGGCCATAGGTTATTTCTCGGAAGACGGCAGAATCGCATCTTGCATTCCGTATAGCTTTAATGCGGCCATTTCCCCTGTCTACTATGCCGTGTACTCCTCTGATAACTCTCATACGGATGTTAAGACCCCGGATGGAAACACTGTGCTTAGTCTTGATGCTCCCGGTTTTCCATTCTTTTCCGATGACAGGATTTTTGTATTTTTTCCGAATGGCAGCAGTGTGGCAAGATATTCTTCCTCTGGAGACAAGATTTGGGAATATGAGGACTATTCTCCGATAACAGCTTTTTCTTCTACCAAAGGGGGGAGCGTAATAGGCTTTGCGGACGGACAGCTTGTCTCCATAACGAGCAATGGGGATATAGACCAGCAGTATTATCCCGGAGGCAGTGAGTTTTCTGCGATATATGGGGTAGGAATAAGCGAGGATGGAAGCCTTGTGGGATGTATAAGTGGTCTTAAATCCCAGCGTTTTATCGTTTCCAAGAGGGTTTCGGGAGGTCATCCAAAGGTTTTGTTCCATGAGTACCTTCCTGCTGACTCAAATACAATTAGGCTTGTGAAGTTCAATTCTGATGCAAGTATGGTCTTTTATAACTATAATGGCGGACTTGGGATCGCTGACCTTAAGGAAGCCAGAAGTGCACATGTTCCCCTGTCTGGAACTGTTGTGCAGATTGAGGAATCAAAGGATTTTGGCCTTATGTTCGTGTTGAGCCGTGATGGTAATCAGTACACGGTCACTGTGTTGGAGCCATTTGATCAGGTTATTTCCTCCACGAGCTTCAAAGCAGTCAACTCTTTCCTGTTGGTAAAGGAAAAGTTTGTGTTTATCGGCAGGGATAACAAGATTTCTAGGCTTACTGTTTCCAATCGATAAGGAGCATATTTATGTCTTTTTCTAGCCTTTGTAAGGGATTTGTGTCTGTGACGACTCTTGCTGCCTTGGGCATGGGTTTTTCAAGTGCCTTTGACTGGCCTCAGGATGAAACAAATGCTGATTCTTTCCGTTCATATTTTGCCCAACTTAGGGGAGGGAGAATAGAGTCCTCTATCGTCTTTAACGAAAGTTCATCCGATGTCAAAGCTGCTGATTCCGGAGAGCTTGCAATTGTTATAGGCGGTCATACGTCTGATTATGGTTGGTTTGATTCCCCGTTGGGAAAC
This sequence comes from Treponema sp., assembly GCA_017453705.1. Classification (GTDB taxonomy): domain Bacteria; phylum Spirochaetota; class Spirochaetia; order Treponematales; family Treponemataceae; genus Treponema_D. The sequence continues at coordinate 6,257 of JAFTEK010000001.1, read as the reverse complement.
GCTGTGGTCATAGCACATGGAGATGGCATTTCTACTGTTTACGGCAATCTGGACGATGACAGTTTGCCTAAAAGCATGAGCGGGAGTATCTCGGCTGGTAGCAAAATAGGTGAGAGCGGGAATTCTGCTTGGCATGAAGGCGAGAGTGGGCTGGAGTTTCAGGTGCTGGACACAGTGAACAAGGGATGCATAAATCCAAGGCTTCTTATGCCTAGGATTGGTAAGGAGCTTGAATTATTTATAGGCAGTTTGAGCTTGGATGACAGGGATGGGAATACTCACTACCTTCTTAACGAACGCAATCTTCCCTCTGGAACTTACAGGCTCTACCATGACCGGCAGGATGTAGCTGTTCCCTATAAGACGCAGGTAGCCTTGAACGGTCTGACCGTAGAGACTGTAAGTTATGATAACTTGATTGAAAGTAAAGGCTCCCTTTGTGTCCAAGGGAATGAGAAATATTCAGTTAGGGAGTTATACCCTGATTCTAAAAGAAGGTTGCTATCTGTTATTCATCTTGCACATGGACATTCTACTTTGTCTGTCTTTGTCGTTGATATATTGGGTGAAAGCCATCAGATTAAGTATAACATTGATATAGATTAAAAATATAGGCAGTTTCAATAGTTTTTGGCAACACAATTGCCGCAAATTCTTTGAAACTGAACGTAATTCGCTGTAGATTAAAGAGGGATGGATATGAAGATAACTATATTGGATGGAAATGCCGTCAACCCAGGTGATTTGTCTTGGAAGGAAATAGAAAGCCTTGGGAGTCTTACGGTCTATCCGAGAACTGCTCCGTCTGATGTTGTTTCCCGAATTGGGGACAGTGATGCTGTTCTCTTGAATAAGGTCAATGTAACGGAGGAGATACTCTCTTCTTGTCCAAATCTAAAATACATCGGTGTGCAAGCTACAGGTTACAACGTGGTAGACCTGGAGGCTTGCAGGAAGCACGGTGTTACTGTAACAAATGTTCCTTCTTACAGTACGGCAGGTGTGGCGCAATTGGTTTTTTCATTCATAAGCGAATGGGCTTGTCATGTGCAGCTTCATTCTGATTCTGTTATGAAAGGAGGCTGGGTACGCTCACCAGACTTTGTTTACTGGGAAAAGCCCCTTTTTGAGATAGAGGGAAAGACCCTGGGAATCTTTGGTTATGGCAATATTGGAAGCCGGGTCGCCAAGATTGCTTCTGCCTATGGAATGAATGTCATCGTCTGTACAAGAACTCCAAAAGCAGGGATTGAGAGGCCTGTTGACTTTGACGGCCTGCTTAGGGAGTCAGATTTCATCTCTCTTCATGCCCCCTTGACTGACAAGACCAAAGGTATAATTAACCGAAATAGTCTTGCTAAGATGAAAAGGGGTGCATACTTGATAAATACAGCCCGTGGTGGTCTTGTTGATGAGGCTGATGTCCGCGCTGCTTTGGAGGATGGGAGCTTAGCAGGATATGCGGCGGATGTAATCCTTCAGGAGCCAATGTCACCAGACTGCCCGCTCCTGGATGCTCCGAATTGTCTTTTGACACCGCACATAGCTTGGGCTTCGGTGGAAACGCGACAGAGATTGCTGGGGGTTGTTGTTGGCAACTTGAAAGCTTGGGCTGATGGGAAGCCTGTCAATGTCGTCAGTTAAGACAAGGGCATCTCTAAAAACTGGGCAAGCTCCGTTTTTAGAGATGCCCTTCGAGTCTACGGTTTGCATAGTAAGCCCTGTCGCATATAATATCGCGACTTAAGACATCGCATTGGCCTCGAAGCTTCGCTAGAGGTTTCAGAGTTACCTCGGAACCGCCAGCGAAGCCACGGCTTTGCCAAGGCAAAACTGAAGTTTTTCGAGGTTCCCACAAGCAAAAAAATATAAAAAAACGAAAAATTTTGTTTGACAAGCTTCAAAAGCCGTGATAGAGTTTAATTATGAACTGGAAACGTTCCCAGTATCGTTTCCAAGATAAGACGAAGTTGTAATTCTTAGGAGGAATTTATGAAGAAGATTGTCATTGGAGCATGCATGATTCTGGCTGCAGTCATGAGCCTGAGTGCCGCAGGAAAGAAAAAGGGTACAGTTCGTTACTTGAACTTTAAGCCGGAGGTTGCCGCTGTATATGAAGAGCTTGCGGCTGCTTATGAGAAGGAAATGGGTGTCAAGGTGATTGTTGAGACCGCTGCAAACAATACTTATGAGTCAACCCTCACGGCTAAAATGGCAACCAAGCAGGCTCCGACCCTCTTCCAGATTAACGGACCTGTTGGATATGCAAACTGGAAGGATTACTGTGCTGACCTTTCCAAGACAGAGATATACAAGCACCTTTCTGACAAGTCCTTGGCTATCACTGACAAGGGGAAGGTTTATGGAATTCCTTATGTTGTTGAAGGTTATGGAATTATTTACAACAAGGCCATCACTGACAAGTATTTCGAGCTTTCTTCTCGCGCAACCTCTTTCAAGAGCATGGACGAGATTAACAGCTTTGCCAAGCTCAAGGAGCTTTGTGATGACATGCAGAAGAATGCCAGCCTGCTCGGAATAAAGGGAGTCTTTGCTTCTACTTCTCTGAAGGCTGGTGAGGACTGGAGGTGGCAGACTCATCTTGCAAACCTGCCGGTCTATTATGAGTTCAAGAACAACAAGGTTGATTTGACCTCAAAGGCTACCCATCAGATTAAGTTCCAGTATGGAAACAACTTCAAGAACATTTTTGACCTTTACACAACTGATTCTGTTGTTGACAGGAAGAACTTGGGTGTTAAGACCGTTGATCAGTCTATGGCTGAGTTCGCCTTGGAAGAGGCCGCTATGGTTCAGAACGGAAACTGGGCATGGGGACAGATAGCGAATGTCACTGGTAACAAGGTCAAGGCTGAGAATGTGAAGTATCTGCCAATTTACACTGGTGTGAGCGGTGAGTCTGCCCAGGGCTTGTGCATTGGAACAGAGAACTTCTACTGCATCAACAAGAAGGCATCCAAGGCTGATCAGCAGGCTACGGCAGATTTCGTGTACTGGTTGTATTCTTCTCCCACTGGAAAGAAGTATGTCACCAGCAAGCTTGGCTTCATTGCCCCGTTTGATACTTTCGCTGACAATGAGAAGCCCACTGATCCCTTGGCAAAAGAGATTCTTAATTATATGTCAAAGAAGGGCATTACTTCGGTTTCTTGGAACTTCACCCTTTTCCCCTCACAGACTTTCAAGGATAGCTTTGGTGCAGACCTCCTGCAGTATTGCCAGGGGTCTAAGGATTGGAACACTGTTGCTGGCAATGTTGTAAAGAACTGGAAGACGGAGTGGGAGCTTGTTGACGAGTAAGCGTTAAAGGCTTCTATTTTGACGGGGCTGCTGCGCGCTGTGGACAGCAATAAGGAACGCGGCAGCCCTTTTTTTGTGAAAAAAGACTTTTCGCTGTTTCGGGGGTTCTATATATGGAAAACAATAAGGCGATGAAAAAATATTTTCCGGTATTTGTCCTGCCTACTCTCCTTGCTTTCATTATGTTCTTCTTCATTCCTTTTGTGATGGGCTTTGTGCTTTCTTTCACAAAGTTCAAAGTCGTCACTGATGCCCACTTTATCGGACTGAAGAACTATATCCGGGCGTTCACGCTGAATGATGAGTTTATCCATGCACTTGGATTCACTACGGTTTTTACCATTGTCTCTATGGTTACTGTGAACATCTTTGCTTTTATTCTGGCTCTGTTGCTCACCAATGGACTCAAGGGGACTAACTTTTTCCGTTCCGTGTTCTTTATGCCTAACCTTATAGGAGGCATCGTACTCGGATACATCTGGAACCTTCTGATAAACGGAGTTCTCTTCCGCCTTTTTGGTGAGGACATATCTTTCAATGCCCGTTATGGCTTCTGGGGGCTTGTGATTCTAACTAACTGGCAGCTTATAGGCTATATGATGGTAATCTATATCGCTGGCCTTCAGAATATATCCTCGGATTTGCTTGAGGCGGCGTCCATAGATGGGGCATCCAGTTTGACGACCTTGTTCAAGATAAAGATTCCTATGGTGATGCCTTCTATCACAATATGTATGTTCCTGACGTTAACCAACTCTTTCAAGATGTTTGATCAGAACCTGGCGCTTACCAACGGTGCGCCAGGAACAGAGACAGAGATGCTGGCCTTGAACATCTACAAGACCTTCTACGGACGCACGGGGTTCCAGGGGGTCGGTCAGGCAAAGGCTGTCATTTTCTTCGTTATGGTCGCAATAATTGCCTTCTTGCAGCTCAAGCTTACTAACACAAAGGAGGTCGAACAATGATAATCCAGAAGAACCGCTCGGCAACACGTTGCATACAGACATCGTTTCTTGTCTTACTTACTATACTTTTTATATTTCCCATTGCGCTGGTGCTGATGAATTCCTTTAAGTCACGCCTGTATGTTTCAACAGACCCCTTTGCGCTCCCTACTGGGGGGATGTTCGTGGGGCTGGAGAACTACATCCGTGGAATCACATCCTCTGGATTCTTCATAGCCTTTGTCCGCTCTGTGTGGATTACCGTGGCAGCAGTCCTGCTTATTATAGTTTGTACTTCCATGACAGCCTGGTACATTGTCCGTGTCAAGTCAAAATTCACCAGGGGGCTTTATTACGCTTTTACGTTCAGCATGATAGTTCCCTTTCAGATGGTCATGTATACCATGACTTTTGTTGTGAACCGCCTGAGTTTTGATAATGTTTTCGGCATTCTCTTCGTATATTTGGGCTTTGGAGCAGGTCTGACAGTCTTCATGTTCACGGGTTTCGTCAAATCAATTCCCTTGGAAGTGGAGGAGGCCGCGACAATAGACGGATGCAACCCCTTGCAGACATATTTCCTTGTGGTTTTCCCGATGCTAAAACCGACTACTATCACAGTGGCTATATTGCAGGCCATGTGGATTTGGAATGACTACCTTCTTCCATACTTGATTCTTGGTTCCGACCACAAGACGGTGCCTGTGGCGATACAGCTCGCTATGCAGGGAGCCTACGGTTCCACTGATTATGGTGGTTTCATGGCTATGCTGGTTGTAGCGATTATACCGATTATCGCCTTCTATATTTCCTCCCAGAAGTACATCATAAACGGAGTTACCGCCGGAGCGGTGAAGGGATAGGATGACTATAAAGGACATTGCCAGGGAATGTGGCTGCGCGGTGGGAACTGTTTCCCGAGTTCTTAACGATCATCCTGACGTGAGCGTCAAGATGAGGGAAAAGGTTCTCTCCGTGGTAGAAAAGTACGGTTTTATACTGAATGCAAATGCTAAACAGCTCAAGGAACAGACTCGTAGGACTATCGTTATTCTCGTTAAGGGAACGTCAAGCATCTTGCTTAACAGTTTGTTGGAGCGGATCCAGAAGAGGATCGAGCCGCTCCTATATAATGCGAGTGTTGTTGTTCTTGATGAATATGACAATGAGGCAAGGGTGGCCAACCGCATCTATTACGAGCATAAGCCGGTTGGAATCATATTCCTTGGCGGAAGTCCTGATTTGTTTCCAAGTGACTTTGCGAGGATTCCTGTTCCCTGTGTATTGATTTCAAATGAGTCACGCCTTATGGAAGGCGGAAACCTTTCCAGCGTGAGTACTGACAATTTCGCTGCCGCTCAGTATTCTACGGACTATCTTGTGAGTATGGGGCATAGGCGGATTGGTGTAATTGGCGGTGACCTGGGTGGTTCTGGAATCAGCCAGCGACGCTATGATGGTTTTATGTCCAGTTTGTCTAAGAATGGAATTCCTTTTGATTACGAAAGGTCTTATGTCAAGTCCAAGTATTCCTTTGAAGACGGGGCAAAGGCAGCCCGTCTTCTGGTTGAACGTTATCCTGACTTGACTGCAATATTTGCCATGTCGGATGTAATGGCGATAGGGGCTATGAGGTGCTTGTTCGATATGGGGCGCAAGGTTCCGGATGATGTTTCTATCGTCGGCTTTGATGGCATACCTTTGTGTGAGTATTACCAGCCCCGGCTTACCACCATACGCCAGCAGACGGAGCTGCTTTCGGACGAGGGGCTTGGAATTCTCTTGGGCTGCATTGAGAAATCTGGGCCAGCAAGGAATAAATTCATCCCTTTTGAGTTTATGGAAGGGGAAAGTGTCAAGAGGCTCTGTTAGCCATTGCTTTTTCAACAGTTTTTGCCTGAAAACGAGTTTTTTTCAGTGGCAAAATGGAATGATATCTGTTATAATAGTCTATAATGACATTGCAAGACTGTTTGCCTGGAAATCCCT
>JAFTEK010000021.1 GCA_017453705.1 Treponema sp. | reverse complement strand
CGGGCGCAACAGGAGGTTTGGCCAGGATATCATCAAGACGGACATGCTGTCCCAGTTCAAGGACTTGGACGACTTGATTGCCAATGTAAAGAAGATTGGCTACCTGCCGGAAGGAGCCGTAGCCTGCAAGTACGTCCATCAAGTTGCAGCCCAGAAAAAGCTCAGGCTTCCCATCTGTGATGCCCTTTACAGGGTTCTAAACAAGGAAGTCTCCCCCCAGCAGTGCCTGGAAGAACTGGTTGGCTGCAAAGGGGAACCACGCGACAGCTTTACCAGGGTGGACTTGTTCAGCCGCGTGGAGTAGCAGCCCTCCTTGCTGCCTGTTGCCTATTCATCCGCCCGTATAAACTCCACCGTCTGTTCGCTTAGGTTTATCTTGTCTGCTTTTATCCTGATTTTTCCGTTAAGGGGCAGGCTGTCCTCCACCCCCATGTAGGTCTCAAGACCGAGAGATGGAATAAAGAGCTGGGGCTGCTTGCCGCCCCTGTCCACAAGGATTGCCTCCCCCGTCCAGCCGGGGTTCTGCAAAAGATACACAAGAGTCCAGTGCATATCTGTTTTGCGCTCTGCTTTGTGGGCGGCCTGAAAGCCCGCGTCGCCTTCACTTATGCGCATGAGCATTTCATCTTTCTCTATGAGCTTTCTGCCGTCCAAAAAAGCCCTGAGCTGCTGGTGGGCTATGAGGTCACTGTAACGGCGGAGGGGGCTTGTGACCTGGGTGTACATGGCCAAGCCCAATCCACAGTGCATGGAAGGGGTAATACCAACAGAGCGTTTGTGCATACATCGTCTTAAACGGAACTGACCCGCAAGGCCGTCAGGCAGCTCCTGTGGCAATGTGGGGGCATCCTGGCTTATGAAGGGGAATGGAATGCGGTTCTTGAAGGCAAAGTGGGCAGCCCCCTCCCCTGCCAGCAGCATCATTTCCCTTATCATCTCAGAGCTTTCAGTTCTCTCATCCGGTTCGATAGTGACATGCTTATTCTCGTCAAGAGAGATGTGAACCTGGGGGATATCTATCATCACAGCCCCGGACTTGACCCGCCGCTCCACGTTCTTACGGGCTATCTCAAAGAGCTTTTTCAGATCACCACTGTCCTTCATCGTGTCAGCCTGCTTGTAAGTGAGACGCTTGACATTAACCAGAGTCTTGAACACAGAGCAGTCAACGATATTACCGTCGGAATCCAGCTTTATGCGGAATGACAGGGCGCGGCTCTTCTCCGTAAGCCCAAGGGCATAGTCCTCCAGGCAATCCTCGGCCAACATACGGGCAGCCCCCTCCGGCAAGTAAAGGGTTGCCCCCCTGGCGCGTGCCGAGCGGTCAATGGAGCTGTCCGGGGCAACCGTGCTCGCAGGATCGGCTATGTGCACCCAAAGAAACGAGCCGTCCCAGGCAACTGCATCATCGGGATCAGTGGAATACTCATTGTCTATGGCATAGGAAATGCCGTCCACAGAAAGACGCTCCTCATCCGGCGGGGACGCAAGGCCTTCCGTCGCGCTCTTGGTGCTCAAGCCCCAGCGGATAGGATAGGGATTGCGGGTTATGTCCCAGATTCCCGTCTCCAAAAGAATTTTATGCGCACTTTCAGGGGTCTCCTTTATGTGCGCGTCGTGCAACGTCCGGCTCTTGTCGGTCTTACCGTAAGCCAGATTCTCCACATCGGTCATGTAAATAGAATCTTCCGGCAAAAGCTTGCGTTCCTTAAGACGGACCAGGAATTCCTCCCGCTTCTGGGCTTCCTGCCCCTTTGCGTCGGCCTTTCTTACAAGCTCATCAATTTCTGCCTGCGGTCTTGGGCAGAACACGAGCTTGCCGTCCATCAGTGCCTTAAGATCCTGCTTGAAAAACACGGTGTTTTTGAGCGCAAGGTAGTTGCCCCAGCTCTCGTCGGCCTTGACCTCACCACGGAAAAGGGAAACCAAGTCCTCAAAAGAATGAGAGGCCGCTGCGGTTTCCTCGTCGGAAGACAAAAGCTCATAACATTCTTTGACTTGTAAGGTCAGAGCATTGGAACATTCCTTGTCATACATCTCTTCCTCAGACGGGGCATTCTGTGCCGCCCAGTCCAAGAGCTTTTCCAGCGATGAAGCACCGCTGCTGCTCAAGACTGTGAAATCTTTAAACCTTACGCTCTGCTGGGAATAGACAGCGGGCTTTGTAGCCGTCGCCGGGGTGGACTGGTAGCGGATGGGAAACTTGCCGTTCTCCGCCTTGCCTGTTATGACCGCTGCGGCGGATTTGTATATGACCACCGCATTGGTGTCGAGTGTCGTAGTGTTATCTGCCATAAAGTTGGCTTATTCTAGCAGAAAAGAAGGGGCTTTACAAGGCAGGGGCTTTGTCCCGAACTGCGATGGCAGAGAGTATTTGTCCTTGTCGCGTGGATATTATTGGTAAGGAGCGCTGTCCTTGTCGCGTGAGTAGACGGCCTTGAGGATAACAGGGGTCAGAACGGAGCTGACGACTATAAGAAGTATGACGGCGGTAAAGAAGGAGTGCTCCAGAAGACCCGCCGCAAGCCCCCGCTGGGCTACGATGAGGGCGACCTCGCCGCGTGTCATCATGCCGCAGCCGATTTTAAGGCTGTCATGCGCGCTGAACCCCAGGAGCCGGGAGAAGCCTCCGCAGCCTATGACCTTGGACAACATTCCGACCAGGACGAAGGCGAGCGAGAAAAGGATGATGGAGGAGTCCACCGTCCTTATGTTGGTCTGAAGCCCGATTGACGCGAAGAACACCGGGCCGAAGAGCATATAGGAGTTGATGTCCATCTTGCGGGCAATATAGCTGGAATCCTTCGTTGAGCAGAGTATGACCCCGGCAATGTAGGCTCCGGTTATGTCAGCGACATTGAAGAACCTCTGGGCAATGTATGAAAGGCTGAACGCGAGGGCAAGGCCAACGATGGGTATCCGCCTTGTGTGGACATAACGCTTCTCGAAAAGCTTGAACACCTTGTGGAAGGCCACCCCGAACACGAGCGCGAAGGCAAAGAAGAGGACTGTCTGCACGATGACCCTAAGCACGCTGGAAGAGGGGTTCTTGAAGCCTATCACGAGGGTGACGACGATGATTCCGATAACATCATCGATTATCGCCGCGCTCATGATTGTAGTTCCCACGAAGTTCTGGAGCTTGCCCAGCTCCTTGAGGGTCTGGACGGTAATGCTGACGGAGGTAGCCGTAAGTATCGTGCCTATGTACAGTGCCCGGTAGAATTCCTCCGAGCCGGGGGCGGAAAAGCCGTAGGTCAGCATAAAGAGGAATGTCCCCGCTACGAGGGGAACGGAGACCCCGGCACAGGCGATGAGGGTCGCCTTTAGCCCTGATTTCTTGAGATCCTTTATGTTGGTGCCCAGCCCCGCGTTGAACATCAGCATTATCACGCCTATCTCCGCCATGCCGGACAGGAATGAAGAGCCTTGCACCCATCCAAGCAGGCTGGGTCCTATGAAAAGGCCGGCGATGATTTCCCCGGCGACCTGAGGGGCATGGAGCTTGCGGGCGGTCAGCCCAAAGAGCTTGGCGAATATGATGATTATGGCGAGCTGCCTGAGTATGTCCAATGTGTCCATAGTCGGTCATTATATAGACTTTTCTAGGCAAAATCAATTATAATGTCAGAACGATGCCTGACACGACAGAGACAGTAAAAACAACGGAACGCAACACGGACATATTCGACAGGCTGATGGGACTGCCCATACTGCGGATTTTCCAACCCTTCTTTGACAAGCACCGGGAAGTCCTGCTCTACCTATTCTTCGGGGGGCTGGCTTTCTTCCTGAACATGGCACTCTTCTTCCTGACCCACACCGTGATGGGAATGCAGGAAATACTGGCAACCGCCCTCTGCTGGGTCATCTGCGTCCTCTTTCAGTATTTCACAAACAAAACATGGGTATTCCAGTCCAAGGCTGAGAGCAACGCAGGTCTTGTCAAGGAGATGGCTTCCTTCTTTGGCGGCAGGATTTTCACCCTTATTGTTGAAGAAGCGATTGTCTTTGTACTGATTACATGGCTTGGGGAGCACATAGCATCCGCCCTGCCGGTCAGCAAGGATTCATGGGATCTCATAGTCAAGCTATTCGCCCAGTTTGTCATAATCGTTTTGAATTACATCATCAGCAAGCTCTTCGTGTTCAAAGCCAAGAAAACGGAAGGGGATGAGCAGCAGGCATGAATTTCTTTCCGATTGAGCATGAGGAATACGAAATCTTTCCGCAAAGCCCTGAGGAAGTGGTGGGCAAGCTCAAAAAAATAGCCGACGGCAAGCTGTATACGGGCATCTTCTTTCCAAGCATGTTCACGCTTAAGCCCGTCAGCAGCATTGGAATGTTGGTGACAGGCTACTTCTCTGTGGACGGCAAAAAAATGGTGCTGGACTACCTGCTGACGAAGGGCGGCAAAATCGCATGGATTCTGGAGATGTTTCTTATTCCCATTGTAATGCTCATCATCTACCTTAAACTGACAGGCGGATTCATGCCGGGCGACAGCGTTTTTTTCCTGCCAATGTGCGCTTTCTTTTACATACTCTGGATGCTGCTAATACTCTGCGTCAAGCATATCCTTTTTAAGCTGATAAAAAACGCCACCCATAAGAGAATACTGGTACACTCAAAATATTAAAACGGACAAGGCATAATGCTAAAGCATAATGCCGCCTGCAAACGCCTAAAAACACGCGAGCCACAAAGCCTGTTGCTATTCATTTAAAAAATGCGACCCACCCAGTATGGAACCGGGCGGGTCATTGACTGAAGCGTAGCGAAGCTACGCTTCAGTCGGAGCATCGTCATTCAAATACTGCACAAAGGCATCGTAAATCTCCTGTGTAAAGTGCGTGCCTATGTTCGTCGCAAGAATCTGCAAAGCCTGCTTACGCTCCAAGGCCTTCCGATACGAGCGATCTGAAGTCAATGCGTCATAGATGTCAGCGCAGCTTATTACCATCGCTTCCTCAGGAATCTTATCACCAGAGATATGGTGGTATCCCTTGCCGTCCAAAGTCTCGTGGTGATAAAGAACAAAGTCCTTTACCTTCTCAAAATATGGATTTGCGGCAAGGATGTTGTAGCCCAAGTCCGTATGGTTCTTTATCGTCTTGAATTCTTCGTCAGACAGCTTGTCCGGCTTGTTTATAATGTCATCAGAGATACCTATCTTGCCTATGTCATGCAGCTGTGCACCATAGTTGAGCAGCTTGAGCCTTGTCGGGTCGTAGCCCATCCTCTTGCCGATTGCAACGCTGTACTTGGCAACCCTGTCTGAATGTCCCTGCGTATACCTATCCTTTTCTTCCAGCGTGTGGGTAAGCCCCTTTACAAAACGCATCTCGTTGTTCTCAAGCTGCTGGTAAAGCTTGCGGTTTATCGTCTCAATGGCAAAGAAGGATGACGCTATCTGCATCATATACTGGTGCTCCAGACTGAATGACTCCTTGTTGTTGCTCTTCCGGCGCGAAATCGTTATCACACCAAACCTTTCCTGGTTTGTACCAAAAGGCACGCTGATTATGGAGTCGTCCAAGAAAGACTCTTCTTTCATTATGGAGTAGGCAGGATGCCCCTTCCTGTCCGGAACAAAGACAGGCTTCCAGGTTTGGAATACCTGGCCGGAAATCCCCTCCCCCACGCGCAAGTTGGGAACCTTGTCCTCGTCAATTTTATAATACGCGAAAGGTGAAAGGCTGTGTGCCGCATCAATATACCTGTATGCAACGCCCCTGTTAAAGGAAATCTCCTTCTTGAGGTCATTGAAAAGGCTGGTGTTCACGGCATTCAGATCCTCGTGCTTTTGCAAGACAAACGGGTACTCCGCAATCCTGAGCAGTTCCTTCTGCCCCCTGGTTGCAACTGAGGCCGCGTAAAGGTTTATCTGAACCTTGGCTGACAGGCGGTTGAGCATTTCCTTGTTTGTTTCAGTAAGTATGTCATCTTTACCCTCCGGGTCTTTGGCACAGATGAGCAGGAAGGCTATCATGTCAAAGCCGTGGACAATCGGAACCAGATAACGGCCTGAGTAAAGTGTCTTTATCACCTCGCAAATCATCGGGTCATCAATCTGGAAATCAGAGAACATCTTTTCCACAGGAATCAGCTCTGTCACCATTGAAAGGCAGCCGATGAAAAGAGAATCATCCGAGAAGGAGGTTATGCCCTCCTTGTCAATCTCCCGGTACTCATGAAAGTCTGCGGAATGGAAGAACAGGTGGACGGAACAGGACGGAATTTCGTCCTCCACAAACTTCAAGATGGACTGCACCAGACCTACTGTAGTAGTCCAGTTGTCAAGGGCATCCATGCTGAAGGACTCATTGATGGTAGACAAGTTGAGCACGTCATCCTCTCCTAAACTTTCCAGCTGATTTACCTGTTGTTTCTTTTTCTTGGGCATATAAATAAAACCTTTTACTATATCCTCTTTTTCGGCACATATCCCGAAAACAAACAGGCTTTTCCCTCAAGTAACTATTTTGAGCTGATAACAATCTTTAGCCCACAGCAATCTTGAGACAGCAGCCATTTTAAGCAGGCAGCCATCTTGAGCCAATGGCATCTTAAGCCCACGGCCATTCTAAGCCGGCAGCCATTTTACGGCGGCGGAAGCCCCACAGACAGGCAACAGCCTAAAGTTTCCGCACGACCACAAGATTGCGCTCGTGATCCTCCAGGAAGGGAACGGCCAGGGGAATCTTCTCGTAGACAGGTATCAAATTCTTGACGGAGTCCATCTCAACGGCAATCTTTTGTGAACGTGCCTTATACGAAGCAATATAGCCGCCGTCTTTAACCAGCGAGAGCAGGATTCTTGTAATTTTCTGGTCAAAAGGATGGAAGGCACGGAAAATAACAACATCAAAGCTTTTGGGAGCGACTTTCTCTGCCTGGGATGTCAATACCGTGACATTCTCAAGCTCCAGCTTGGTGCGAACGCTATCCAGGAAAGCAGACCGCTTTTCCATCCGCTCAACAAGAGTGAACTGGAAAGTATCCATCATTATAGCAAGCGGTATGCCTGGACAGCCTCCCCCACTCCCTATGTCCGCAAGAACCGGAGGGCTGGAAGGAGAGTTCTCCGCAAGCCTTTTTATATGTTCCAGAGGAGCCAGGCTGTCCAGTATATGACTTGCAGCCATCTCATCCTCGTCAGCGGCCTTCATCAGATTATAGCCCTTGTTAAACTCCAAGACCATACTGACATATTGCCTAAGACGAGATATCTGCGTCTCTGAAACAGGCAGTCCAAGTTTTTCAAGCCCGGACGCAAGCTTATCTTCCACTTAAACGCCTACTCAGCCAGGTCTATCAAAAGCTCCAGCCGCCAGTCAGGGTCTTCTGTCCTCATGGAAACCAAGTTGCCGGTGCGTGAGGCCATCATATTGCTCCTCTTAGAAAGCTGGTACACAAACGAGTTGGGATTATAGCTGTCCTGGGTCACAGCAGTGGCGGCATCATACTCGCTCAGCGACGAAACACCAGGCCTGGTCCTGAACAGGATATGGAATGTCTCGGTTCTGGTCTGGCCGTCACTCATGTAACGCCTGTCCCCGGTAACTAAGAATGTACCATCATCTTGAACATCTGATATGTATACCGTTCGGCAAGTTCGTAAAACATTATATCCGTTGACAGCGAAACGCAGGAGCCTAGATTTGTTCTTGACAGAAGGGGAAGAAGTGCCATTACTTGACGCAGAAGCAGATGAATCCGCAGGAGCCTCGCCCTGATCAGAAACCAGCGTCGCCCCAGAAGAAGAACGGGATACATCCCCCTGTTCCTTTATCTCTTCCATCTTCTCAAGGACACGGGTCAAAAGCCTGTTTGTCTCCTCCGTCCTGTCCACAGCAAGGGCAGATGAATTTGAAGCATAGGAGTAAAGGGAAGAACCGTAGCCTTCAGAAAGGATTCCTGATAGCCCCCCCAATAGCCCCAGGGAGTCCAAGTTCTCCAAATCGCGGGCGGATATACTGTTCTGCAAAGTCCTGGAAAGAGTAGAAGAGGATTTTGACGAGTCCTTGACGGAAGCAGACGAAGAATCAGATGCCTTGCCAGAATTAGCCTGGGAAGAACTGGAGCTGCCCGCAGACTGACCAGACGCACTTGACTGGCTGCTCCTTCCAGACATAAAGGGGCTGGCGGAAGCCGATGGTGTGTAAAAGCCAGTCCCTAAAGACGGAGACTCTATGGTCGGCATGGACATATCCCACATTCCGCCTTCCGCACCGGCGGAAACAAGAAAGACAGAAAAAACAACAGCTGATACAACACTATAAACTCGCAAGACTTTCCTCCACATATTCAAGCCTGGCGGTAAGCTCGCTAATCGTTCTTGTCAGCCGCTCCCGCTCCTTTTCAAGTTTTTCCTTAGGATCTATCTCCTTGGATTTTCTCTTCATCATCGCAATGACAGAATCAGGACTCTTTCCGGCCTTTATAGCCTCTGTTATCCTGGCACGCTCATCAGCCTTGCTGGTTCCGGCGACAATCTTCATATTGTCAAATCCCATCACAGCATCCTCATCCCTGAGGGTACTGACACGCTGCATAGAGCGGGCGGTATTGCGCGGCAGCTGGAGAACCCTGTCAATATAGTCCTCGTAGCGTATGTTGGCCTGCTCGCACAAAGACTGCGCCCTCACAAGGGCTCTGCCGAATTCTATCATCAGCTGCCCATTCCGGGCTATATACTTTTCACGGATTTCCTTGGTCAAAGCCTCCAGTTCCGGGGAATCTGAAATCTCCAGGCTGTAATAGCCCTTCTTCTCCGCTATCTCAAGCAGGGACTCAAACTTTGCCCAGAAATAGCGGGTATGGCAGCGCATCTGATGCGGAGGTTCCCGGCCACCGTTGGCCTCTATCTGCTCTTCGTTTATGATATGATGGGCATATTCGTGGACAGCCGTGTACACAAGCTGATTGTCAGTCTTGAAATTCTTATTATGAAGGATTATTTCCCGTGTATCGGGTTTGTAGAGACCGTTCACACGTTTGCTCTCTTTGCCAGACTGAACCACGGAAAAGTCAAGCTTGGACTCCTGTATGTCCAAGAGCATATCCTTTATCTTATCATTGTCCACGATTAGGATATTATAGCATAAGGGCGGACGCTAGGCAAGGCTTGCATCCGCCCTTTTTTTCAGAAAGAAAGCCTCATGCTAAAGGCCACCGAAGGAATCATCGTGTTGAAATCAAAACAACCGCTGGCGGTTATGTCAAAGCACAGGACGTCCAGACCAATTCCTCCGTAAAGCTGGGGGCGTATGCTCTCAGTAAAGGAACAGTTTGCCCCTCCAGAGAACTTGGTCGGCAAAATTCCCCAGTCCTGAGCCATGCCTATGTAGCTGGACTCATCGGAATAAAGCTCTTTCCAGTTAACATCGATTTCCCAATCAGAACTGGCCTGCGTGAAGGCAACCCTGGCTCCGACAAAGGGTACCAAGACAGCAAGCTTAAGAGAATACTGGGCATCAATCTTGAAAGTCGCGGCCTTGTAATCCAATGAAGCAGAAGCCTCATCATCCTTCAAATAAATGCCGCCCTTGGAATAATAGAATCCGCCACCGAGCGAAAGGATTGAGTTAAGAGGCCCCTTCTTTATCAAGGGATAGCGGACATCAAATCCAAAATTGTAAAATTCCAATGAAAAATCATTCAGAATCTCAGAAACTCCAGAAAACTTACTGCTGTCCAGGAAAGAAGCTGTCGCGCCTATGTCGAGCGGGAAAAAAGGAAGGCTCACCCTTATGTCAGAAGTCACAGTCGGGAACGGAATGGAAGTCGGAATGCCGTCCGCACTAATGCCCAGAGCCTTGGCAGCATCTATCAGGCTGCTTATGTTCATAAAGGATATGCCGGTGTTAATGCCGCCGCCGATATGAAACATCTCTCCCAGCCATGCCTTTGCCCAGACGTTCTGCTGCATCTGGGAGTCAGGAACAACGTCCACCAAGGAATCACAAAGCTCATTCAAGCCATCCTCTGCATCAGTGATGGGATTTGCCGTCTTAAGCCCATAATCACCGAGCTTTCCATAAGCTTCATTCACCTTGGCAGAAACATCAAGTATTGTAGCAGCAGAAACCTTGTTAGCTACCAGCTCACTCTGTACTTCTGAATAGTTATCATTGATTACCTTAACGACCTCGGAAGGCAAGTCCACCGTCACCTTGTTTCCATCACAATCAACGAGCGTGACATTTTCGGCACAAACAACCCCTGCCAATGCGGTCGCCATAAAAAGGGTAAAAAGTTTCCTTATATTCATATCCTTCCTCCTTTCCATGCAATAAGAATAACATAGATTATATAAGCAGCAGAGAAAAAAATCAACAAAAAACAAAAAAAGGGAACTCCCTCAAAGGAAGTTCCCCACAAAATCACATCAATAACTAATTAATTGCAGCAAGTGCAGCCCTTTATAGCACTGGAGCTTCCGATAGCAGCCGCCGGCGAGCCACCGCTAATATTACTCCTGTTGCTCACAGCAGCCGCAGAGCCGGATCCACTGATTGCACTCCTGTTGCTCACAGTAGCCGCAGAGCCAGATCCACTGATTGCACTCCTGTTGGTCACGGCAGCTGTAGAGCCGGTTCCGCTGATTGCACTCTTGTTGGTCACAGCAGCAGCACTCTTTGCCCCGCTGATTGCGCTCTTGTTTGCCACGGTAGCAGCAGCACCCGCTCCGCTGATTGCGCTCTTGTTGCTCACGGTAGCCGCAGAGCCTGTTCCACTGATGAGACTCTTGTTGTTAACAGTAGCCGCAGAGCCTGTTCCGCTGATATTGCTCTTGTTGGTCACAGTAGCCGCAGAGCCTGTTCCACTGATATTACTCTTGTTGTTCACAGTGGCGGCAGAACCTGTTCCGTTAATGGCACTCGTACTTGCAGGTATAGCTGTACAGCATGTACAGTTATCTGAATATGCACCAGCATACACTCCGAGG
>JAFTEK010000183.1 GCA_017453705.1 Treponema sp. | reverse complement strand
TCCGCCGAGCAAACCAAATGCAAACGGTGGCTTTTATTACATTCAGTCGTTAAAGATGCCTAAGACCGACATTCACACAAAGATTGACAATGATACCCTTGCATGGCTCAAACAGGCGGGCAAGGGCTATCAGTCAAGGCTGAATAACGTCTTGCGCTGGGCAAGAATGAACGGTTGCCCGATTGCGACATTGTAAAGGATAACCCGCAGGGAAACTTGCGGGCTTTTTTTACCTTCGTAGTCGTCCGCCTCCTCTTCCGCGCCGCCAAGTAAGGAAAATCGCATAGAAAAGCCCGCCTAAGTGTAGGAGGCGGTCGCTATTTCGCAAGCGTCCCCATCCCTTATGGAATAGCATGTTCCCTTCGGAAAATCAAGTTAAAGCCGGTGAGGAACGGTCGGCCAGTTTGCCGTGTACTGAGCGACGTATGCCGTCAGCGGCCAGAACCTGCTCCAGCCGGGAGAAGGCTTCGAACCAGTTTTTGGGAACCTGCCTTGCCGTGTCCCCGGACTCAAGCAGTCGTTGGTGGAATGATTTGAGCTGAACCCGGGTGCTGCCGCCTTCCACACCGGTCGCCCTGAACGCAAAGTAATTGGCGAAGGTCTGCTCCACAAGGTAGGTTTTCCCCACGCGCCGCCTGCCGTAAAGACAGACGAACTCAGACTTGCCGGATTTCTCGCAGCTTTCAAGCTCCCGGATTGCGTCCTTTCTGCCTATCACTTTCATGGCGTTCCCCCTGTCATCGGGGATAGGATAGCATTTTCTCCAAATATAAGCAAGAATTTGCGTATATTTGGAGAAATTTCGTGTTTTAGGGTGAATTTCTCCAGTTTAAGCCGTGAAAATGCGTTTTAAGCCTGAAAAGCGGCTTCTGCCAGGAAGGAGCCGCCTAGTCCTCCGCAGTGCGGACGACGCGGAAGCCGACACGAAGTCCTCGGTGGCGGTCTTTAGCGCCGCAGCTGCCTCCCCGCTGTCCTTGGCGGATTTCTTGCCGGACTTCTTGGGCTTGCCGCTTGCAAGGGACGCGGACAGTGCCAAAGCCGCCAGCAGTGCTACGGTCTTCCATACTGTCCTTTTCATACGAGCCTCCTGAGCTGTGTTTTGTTATATCGTAATCGACCGTTCTGGGGGCTGTCAAGAAAAAAATGGGGCAGGCGGGGCTGACAGCCGGAAACTCACGACAGCTCTATCTGGTGTTGCACGACAGCTCTATCTGGAGGCACACGATAGCCCTGTCTGGAGGCACACGATAGCTCTATCTGGTGTCACACGATAGCTCTATCTGGCATCACACGATAGCCCTATCTGGTGGCTATGAGGGCGGCTTGCTTAGGGAAAAGAGCATGGAGAAGTCCGACTAAGCCATGTAGTTCCGCATGTTCCACGCCAGGTAGAGGGGCAGGCTGAATGTCCTGGTTCCCTCGCAGTCGTTCTCCGCCATGTTTTTGGCGGAGAGCTTGAAGCCTGCCCTGGGGGCATATCTTTTGCAGAACTGCCTGAAGCTTTTGGCCTGTGTGTTGTCGGCGGCCTTTACTTCGACAGGGATAAGCTCATTGTCCTTTTCAAAGATGAAGTCTATTTCCGCCGTGTTGCCCGACCGCCAGAAGTACGCTTCGATTTCCTGTGACTTGAGCTCGTTCAGCACGTAGTTTTCCGCGAAGGCTCCCTTGTAGCGGGCGTACAGGTCGTTCTCCTCAAGGATGGTGCGTGCGGCAATCTTTGACTTTGCCCTGAGAAGTCCTATGTCGGACATGTATACCTTGAAATATGTCCTGTCCGCGAAGGCTGACAGGGGCAGCTCCGGCTTTTCGACAAGGCACACCTGTGTGGTCAGCCCCGCGTCGGCAAGCCATTGCAGGGCATCCTCCAGCTCGGCGGACCGCTTGCCTTCTTTTACGTGCGAGAATACGAACTTGTTGTTCTCCTTTGCAAGCTGGACAGGAACGGAATCCCATACCCAGCGTATCTTGGGAACTTCACCGGGCGGGGCATGCTTGGAAAAATCATCGGAATAGTCGCGGAGAATTTCATTCTGGACTTGCTCCACCGCCGCAAAGTCGCGGCTTTCCGTCCAGACCTTGACGGCCTCCGGCATCCCTCCCACGACATAGTATTCCTTGAGGAGCTTTTTCATGGGAACGGCGTACAGGTCGGGAACAGGACGGTCGCAAGGCCAGCTTTCAAAGACACGCACAAGGTCATCCCTGCCAGATGCCATGGCAAACTCCTTGAAGCTCATGGGGTGGAGCTGCAGGCGGTTCACCTTGCCGACGGGGAACGATATCTGCTCCTGCTTTATCGCCACGCCCAAAAGCGAGCCTGCGCATATTAAATGGAGGGAACTCATGTTCTCGCAGAAATACTTGAGGGAAGTGATGGCTCTGGGACACTCCTGTATTTCGTCAAAGAAAAGCAGGGTCTCGCCCGGAGTTATCTTTGTCTTTAAGACTCCCTCCAGCTCGGATATGATTCTCCGCACGTCAAAGTCATAGTCAAAGATGGCGGCATACTTTTCCGTCTCCTCAAAGTTCACGTAGGCATAGCTTTTGAAGTGCTCCTTTGCGAATTCCCCTACTATGTAGGTCTTGCCGCACTGCCTTACGCCGCTTAGGAGGAGGGGCTTTCTGTTCGTCCTGTCCTTCCACTTGAGCAAGTCATTTATGATTTCCCTGCGCATGATGGCCTCCTTTGCAAAAGTCGTGCCAGTTTTGCAAGAAGTTTAACATAAGTCCTATGACTTTTGCAATATTTCTTACGAAAGTCATAGGACTTTTTGTGTCCGCCGTGAATCTCCGCCGTGTTGGAAAACTGTACTGCCCGGCCGCCGGAAATCTCCCTGTACAAATTGCCCGCTGTGCGATATAATGAAAATATGCTTATCATTCCTGCATGGAACTGGCATGGCATCATGCCCTGGTTCTGGCTTGTGGTCATGCTCATCTGCATTGTCGTGGAAGCCCTCACGATGTCGCTTACGACGGTCTGGTTTGCCGTTGGCGCGCTGGTGATGGTGTTCCTTTCCATGCTGCCCCTGCCGCTGCCTGTCCAGCTCCTGCTGTTCGTGCTGCTTTCGTGCCTGCTGCTCATTTTTACCCGGCCGCTTGCCCTTAAGTTCCTCAAGATAAGGAAGACGGCCACTAACTCCGACTCCTTGATAGGGAGCCGTTGTAAGCTTACGAAGGCTATTACTATGGAAGAAAAGGGTGCTGTCAGGCTCAAGGGGCTGGAGTGGTCTGTGGAAAGCGAGGATTTCTCTCCGATGGACGTTGGACAGGAATGTGTTGTAAAGGAAATACAAGGAAATACACTTATAGTTTCGAGAGGTTAGTATGGATATGCAGATTTACATCATTGTCGCACTTGCTCTGGTGGTTATGATTCTCATCATCACGAACATAAGGGTTTGTCCCCAGTCCCGCGCCTATATCATAGAGAGGCTGGGAACCTATGCTTCCACATGGGGGGCGGGGCTGCACGTCAAGCTCCCCTTCATTGACAGCATTGCCAACAACGTGTCGCTCAAGGAGCAGGTCATGGACTTTCCGCCCCAGCCTGTCATCACCAAGGACAACGTTACGATGAAGATAGACAGCGTGGTCTATATGCAGATAACCGACCCCAAGCTCTATACTTATGGGGTGGAAAAGCCCATGCTGGCGATTGAGACGCTGACCGCGACCACTCTCCGTAACATCATCGGAGAGCTGGATCTGGACACTACCCTGACCAGCCGCGACGTGATAAACACCAAGATGCGGGCAATCTTGGACGAGGCGACCGACCCTTGGGGAATCAAGGTGAACCGGGTGGAAGTCAAGAACATCATGCCGCCGGAGGCAATCCGCGAGGCTATGGAGAAGCAGATGCGGGCGGAGCGCGAGCGGCGCGAGAAGATTCTGGTGGCGGAAGGCCAAAAGCAGTCCGAGATTCTGGTCGCGGAAGGCAAGAAGCAGGCTGCCATCCTTGCGGCTGAGGCTGAAAAGCAGTCCACGATACTGAGGGCTGAAGCCGACAAAGAGGCTAGGATGCGCAGGGCGGAAGGAGAGGCCGAGGCAATCCGCTCTGTCCAGCGGGCTACGGCTGACGGCCTCAAGATGATAAAGGAGTCCGGCCCGGACGCGGCGGTCATAAAACTGCGCAGCCTTGAGTCGCTGGAAAAGGCGGCGCAAGGGCAGGCTACCAAGATTATCGTTCCCGCGGACTTCCAGAATCTGGCCGGGGTCGTCACCGCCGTTGGTGAAATGGCTAGAAAGTAGCGGAAATTACTATTTGCAAGCTGCCCTTTTGTTTTTAAAAGGGCTTTTACTTGACAAATGCCGAAACTATAGTGTAAACTTTTATATATTTGCATATAAGGATAGAGGAGAAATATTATATGAAAATCAATCGTTTTACATTTGTCGCCGCTGTGCTCTGCCTCGGAGTGTATGCTGGTGCATATTCAGATAACTGTACATGCTGTACAGCTATACCTGCAAGTACGAGTGCCATCAGCGGGGCAGGTTCTGCCGCCGCTGTGAACAACAGGAGTGCCATCAGCGGGACTGGCTCTGCGGCCACAGTGACCAACAAGAGCGCAATCAGCGGAGCAGGCTCTGCGGCCACAGTGACCAACAAGAGCGCAATCAGCGGAGCAGGCTCTGCGGCCACAGT
>JAFTEK010000182.1 GCA_017453705.1 Treponema sp. | reverse complement strand
TGTCGTTGACCCAATTCTCTATCTCGGTCTTCTTGAACCGCCAGACCGTCCCTATTTTACCGCTGGGAATGTCTCCTTTCTGCGCCCATTCGTAGACCGTGCGCTCGCTGACGCGCAGATACCTGGCAACCTCGTCTATCGTCAATATATCATCATCATTCACAAAAACACTTCCTTAAAAGCATAGACTTTTCTTGAACTATTTTGCAAATTATGCGTTTTTTTGTCAAGTATTGCAGTAAAGAAAAGTAACTAAAGGCATATTTTCCTTGATTTAAGGCGATAGAGTGCTATAATCGATATAATAAACAACCTATCAATTGGCGGTATAATTTATGGAATACAAAAAATCAACATCCGTACTGGCGGTTGCCATCGCAATCATTCTTGGACTTCTGGCAGTCATATGCGGTTCAAGGGCTGCCTTCAACTCAGAAAGCGAGAAAGAACTGACACAGCTTGCAAAAATCCGCAGCCTGGGCTTTGACGCAAACTTGAACTCAGAGCTAAAGCTTGCCGAGCAGATGGCCATATCCCCGACGATAATCGAGTATATGGAAAAGCCCTCCGACCCATCCCTGTCCCGCAGGGCACAGGCAGAAATACAGGCCTTCCAGCAGAACTTCAAAGGAAAGAACACCTTTTCCATCTCGGACAACGACCTGCTCTACTATTCCAACGGCCAGGTCCTATACACGCTGGACAAGAGCGACCCGGCAAACTCATGGTTCCCGTCCTGCCTGGCGCTGGACATCCCCTACACCTTCATGGTCAGCTATGACATAGCCCTGAAGAAAAACATGCTCTGGGTGGATGCAATAGTGCGCAACAAGGCCGGGAAAGGAATAGGGCTCATAGGAACGGGCGTGGAGCTTTCTGACTTCGTTGACCAGATGTACCGCGAGGAACAGGATGCCCAGATGTTCTTCTTTAATGCAGACCAGGAGATAAGCGGCGCGAAGGACACCTCCCTCCTGGAAAAACATGCAAGCATAACGAGCCAGCTGCCGGAGCTTGAAGGCAAGGAATTGTTCCCCAAGGACGAAGTGCGCTACAGCACGCTCACAGGGGAGTACCTGCTCAAGCCCATTCCTTCAGTGGCATGGACGATGGTACTCTACCGCCCGTTCACGATGCAAGCTCTCTTTAAAAACGCAGTGATTCCGTTCGCGATTGTACTGATACTCGCAGTCATCATATTCATTGCATACACGATGACAAGCCTTTTCAGTCCTCTGGCCGAAGTCCGCGACACGGTGAGGAACATCGCGTCAGGGGATGCGGACCTGACACGCAGGCTTGACACCAACATAAGGACTCCCTTCAAGTCCATCCATGCCATAGTGGACGGATTCAACGCCTTCATGGAAAAAATGCAGGATATGGTGAGAGGGCTCAAGGCATCGGGCAGCCTGCTGGACAACGTGTCCGAGAACATGAAAACAAGCGTCTCATCCGTGTCCGAGTCCATGACAAACATCCGCACCAGCATAGGCAGCGTCCAGGATCAGATACACAGCCAGGCGGCGGGCTTCGAGGAGACCTCCTCTGTGGTAAAGGAAGTCGTTTCCAGCATATCCACCGTAAATGACATGATTGACAGCCAGGGCAGGAGCATCCACGACTCCTCCGCCGCCATCGGGCAGCTGGTAAAGAGCATTGAGCAGATAAGCTCTTCCATGGAGACAATGGCATCATCCTTCGCCTTGCTGGACAAAGAAGCCCAGAGCGGAATGGCAAAGCAGGAGAAGGTGAACGAACGCATATCCCAGATAGAACAGCAGTCCAAGATGCTGCAGGAGGCCAACACCGCGATCGCAGCAATCGCCGCGCAGACCAACCTTTTGGCAATGAACGCGGCTATAGAGGCGGCGCACGCAGGAGAAGCCGGAAAGGGGTTCGCAGTTGTCTCCGATGAAATCAGGAAACTCTCGGAGACATCATCCAGCCAGTCCAAGACAATAGGCGACCAGCTCAAGAACATACAGGACAGCATAGGCGAAATAGTTTCCGCCTCCCAGGAGTCAAGCTCCGCCTTCTCAGGCGTGTCCAGCCGCATACATGAGACGGACGGCCTCGTCCGCTCCATAAGGCAGTCACTCGAAGAACAGAATTCCGGCTCACGGAGCATAATAAGCTCCCTCTCCGAGATGGACAGGAACACGACCGACGTACGCAACGCCTCGGCAAAGATGGCGGAAGGAAGCCGTCAGGTTCTGGAGGAAATGAACCGCCTGCGCGATTCCGTGGGAGCCGTAAGGGAGAGCATGTCCGCCATGTCAGAAAGCACGCAGAGCGTCGCTGCAAGCGGCAGCCAGCTGGATGAGAGCGTGGAGCAGATGGAGAGGACTGTCACCCAGTTTGCCAGCGACATAAGGCGCTTTAAAACCGAGGGGTAATCAGCCCGGGCGGTGGGGTTTCCCAGCCCCGCTGCACACCCCTCCAGGGCAAACGCATTATAGATTCTGCAACGCGTAAAGCAGGCATTTTTCGTTTTTTGCACAAAGTGTCTGCTTGTTGCCTATTGTAAGCTTCTTCTTTTTTGTTTCAACAGGCAAATCTATGCCCTTCAAGAGGTTCATG
>JAFTEK010000181.1 GCA_017453705.1 Treponema sp. | reverse complement strand
GGCAAAGTCCTCGTCATAAGCACCGCCCACTTTGCCCGGACGGACTTTTGCGTCTATCCAGCCGGATTCAAAGGCTTTTTTGGCAAAGTTCCCCATGCTCTCGGAGAATGAGCTGTATTTTTCTATTATATAATCCTTCGCCTCATCAAATGTCCATTCCTTGTCAAATATGGATGTGCCGTCTTTTTGTGAAGTACCTGGGGCGGGCAGGGGAGCAAACAGGTCGTAGAATGCAAGCCCCTCATTCCCCGGAGTGGCAGCTGTGGAACTTGCTGTTTTGCCTGCTTTGCGGAGTATTAAGGCCTTCGCCTTGAAATATCGCCTCCAGACGGGAAGGGAGTCCTCTATTGCTCCGATTAGCGCATCAAGGCTTTCACGGTTCAATCTCGATGATTTTAATGCCCGGTCAAGTGCATATTTCCAGTTACGCCGGGAGTTGAGCATGACGGTCTCGCCCTTCAGGTTGTTCAAGCAGGCTGCCAATGCTACCCTGTTTGCCTTGAGCAGGGAGAGTTCTTTTTCGTATGCCTCCTTTCGTTCGTCCTTGTCTGCGCTACATGCCAGCCCCCGCAGTTCGTTGAAAGTCCTCCCCTTTTCGTCCTGCAGGCTGCTTGTTATCTGCTCCTGCAGGCGGCTCCAGGCCTCTCCGCCGGTCTTCTGCATTTCAGAGGCAAGTTTTTCCTCTGCGGCGGACATCTGGTGGGCTGTCGTGTCAATAAGCTCCTTGAGGAGGAAGGCATGCCCCTTGTATTCGCCGTAGCGCGTGTAAAAGTCGTCCAGATATTTCTGGTGCGAAGCGAGCTGTAGTGCAAAACGCCTCTCATGCACCAAAAGGCTGTTGGAAAGGTCGGTTGTCTCATTTATCCTGTTTAGCTTTTCAGGGCTGCTCGTATCAGTGGAATAGCTGATGTATGCATAGTT
Source organism: Treponema sp. (assembly GCA_017453705.1). GTDB lineage: Bacteria > Spirochaetota > Spirochaetia > Treponematales > Treponemataceae > Treponema_D. Next base: position 5,896 of record JAFTEK010000181.1, on the reverse strand, counting down.
AGACAGGCTTCCGCACATTATAAGGCACTGTTCATAGCCTTTTAGGAATGATGCGAGCCAGGCGGCAAAGTCAAAATTCTCATTGTTCCTTCGGGTAAAGATGTCCGCGCTGTCTAGCATGGAACCCAGGTTGTCAATGGCTTCCTTGCATGAAGCCATGTATGATTTGTATTCCGATGGATTGGACTGGCTGAATATTCCGTCCAGATTCCATACAGGTATCTTGTCTGCTTTTTCCATATATTCAACTATATCAAATAAACCTGCCTGTGTCATTATATTGGGGGAATCTCAGAAAACTGTGCTGCATCTAAGCTGTCGGTGTTGCCAGGCCGGTTTTACGAACGGCACTGCCAGTAGAGCTGTTGGGAAACTGGCTCGGGCAACGCCAGCGGCTTCTCTGCCAGTGCAGTTTTCCGAACAGGTCCAGTATGTCCGCTCGTTGCATTTCAGTCTTTCTTGCGTTATGATGTGGGCATGGACTGCATTGAATTTGACGATGTTTCTTTCTCATATCCACCTGTCGAGGGAGATTTGGACGAGAATGGTAAGCAGGTAATCCCTGCTCCTGTGTTTGATCATTTTACCGGAACAATTCCTGCTGGTGATGGAGCTTTTCTAACCAGCCTCGTAGGTCCCAACGGCTCAGGGAAGTCCACGTTCATGATGCTCGCTTCGGGCAGGCTTGTGCCACAGTCTGGTCGTTGCAGGCTTTTTGGGCATGATGTGGCCCGCCTTGCGGAAGAGGAAAAGAACCTTCTGGCTTCTGTCATATATCAGAACATGGAGTTTGAGAGTGATGAGAGCGTTGACAGGCTGCTTTCTTATGTCTACTCGGCAGGTGCCCTTAAAGGTCAGGCTAAGGGCATAAGGGCTTCTTCCTCTGACCTGCTTGCAGAGCTTATTGACGTTTTTGAGCTTGAAAAGCTTTTGGCACATGGGCTCAGGCAGCTCAGTAAGGGTGAAATACAGCGTGTTTTATTAGCTTTTGCTATTTTGTATGGAAGCCCTTCTCTCTTTATGGACGAGCCCTTTTTTGCTATGGAAGAATCGCAGAAGGAGACCGCCCTTGCCTATCTTAAGGAATATGCCGTTGCAACAGGAACTGCCTTTTTTGTCTCCATGCATGAGCTGGATTTGTCGCGGAAATATGCGGATAAGGTCTTGCTTTTTTATCCGGACAGGACGATTGACTATGGAGCACCCGATGAGGTTATGACGCAGGAATCTCTTGAGAAATCTTATGGGGTTCCAGTCGCCATGCTTAAGAAGCAGGAGGATATGACTCGGGAGGGACTCAAGGCCGCGTCTGATGCAATCCTGAGATCACAGGGAAACGCCGGCCCTGGCATCAAGAATGGCATAAAGAATAATGGGTAGGAGAATTCCGAAGATGCCTAAGAACAGAAGGGGTATACTCATCGGCGGGGGGCTTGTTGTGGCTGCCGCAATCGCATGTTTTTCACTGGGGCTTTTTGACTTCTTTGCATTCACAAAGCTTGAGGACAAGGCTTATGCGGACTTTTATGCCCTCGTGGGCAGCGGGCAGGTGCAGTCGGCCAGTTTTTCCGGGGACAGAATCCTGTTTGTCTCGGATGGAATCAAATACCGCACGGACAATCCTGACAGCCCCACTCTCAAGGAATACCTTCTGCTGAATGGGGTGAAGGTTGAAGAGGAAAAGGATGCCGCGTCGATAATCTCCCTTTTGCTTGACATCCTTTTTTATGCTTTCTTCTTTGGGATAGTCCTTGTGGCCTTCCGCAAGTTCATATCCCCGAATACATTCCGGGTGATGCGAAATACTGGCATCAGGTTCTCGGATGTTGTTGGCATGGATGCCCTTAAGAAGGACATGACCCAGGTTATGGAGATATTAAAGTCCCCGGAAAGTTATGCGGCCAAGGGAATCCGTGCCCCAAAGGGAATCCTGTTGGAAGGCGCGCCCGGAAACGGAAAGACCTTGTTTGCCAAGGCTCTTGCAGGCGAGGCTAAAGTGAACTTTATCCCTGCAAAGGCTACGGATTTCGAGAGCATGTTCATGGCAATAGGGCCTATGAAAGTCAAGCTTCTTTTCCACAAGGCCAGGAGACGTGCGCCTTGCATCGTCTTTATCGATGAGTTTGACGGAATAGGCACAAGGCGCAACTATTCGGGCAGCGCGATAGAAACGGAGAACACCCGCATAGTAACAGCCTTGCTCAATGAGCTGGATGGTTTTGAGCCAACCAAGGGCATCCTTGTCCTTGCGGCCACCAACTCCGTGAAAGCCTTGGATGAAGCCTTGATACGGCCGGGTCGCTTTGATGCGCGGGTATCTGTTCCATACCCTGACTATGAGGCCAGGAAGAAGCTTGTCGCCATGTACTGCGCTGGTAAAAGCCGTTCTGCTGATTGCACCGATGAGTTGCTTGCAAATAAGTTTGACAGCTTCTCTTGCGCCAAGATAGAATCCGTGCTGAACCGCGCCGCCCTCATTGCCTCTCAGGAGGGGAGGGGGAGCTTTACAATGAATGACATAGCGGCGGCTTGCCGCCAGGCGGGGTGATTGATGTATTACGGAGCCATAAAGGATACTGATATTGCTGATGGTGAGGGGGTGAGGGTATCGCTCTTTGTCTCTGGTTGCAGGAACTGCTGCAAGGGCTGTTTCCAAAAGGAGACTTGGAATTTCTGCTATGGGAGTATCTTTACAAAGGAAACAGAGGATTACATACTGGCGGCATTGGCTCCAGATTTTATAAGAGGGCTTTCTGTTCTGGGGGGAGAGCCGTTTGAAGAGGAAAACCAGGCTGTGCTGACTCCCTTTTTGTCCAGGGTCAAGAAAAGCTATCCGTCCAAGGATATCTGGTGTTTCACAGGCTATGTATACGACAGGGACTTGAAGCCCTTGGACGGCCGCAAGCATACCGAGTTTACCGATGAAATGCTTTCATATATAGATGTTCTGGTGGACGGCCCTTTTATCGAGGAGCAAAAAGATATAAGCCTTCGTTTCCGTGGCTCGCGTAACCAGAGGATATTGCATCTTAAGGACGGGGCTGTATGCCCCCCGCTGCAGGCTGTTTGACCCGTCGCAGGCTCTTTGCCCCCGCTACATGCGACTGGCCTTTCAAGCAAGGCTTAGACTCGAAGGCATCTCTAAAAACTGGGATTGACCAGTTTTTAGAGATGCCCTATACTAATCACCTAAATCATTTTCTTGAGGTATACGCTATGGCAGACGAAGTAAGGGTCAGATACGCCCCTTCCCCGACCGGAATGCAGCACATCGGAGGCGTCAGAACCGCCCTTTTCAATTATCTTTATGCACGCTCCAAGGGGGGCAAGTTTATCCTGCGCCTTGAGGATACAGATAGAACCCGTTACGATGAGAAATACGTGAAGAACCTATATGACACCATGTCCTGGCTGGGCATAGACTGGGACGAAGGTGGTGACAAGGGGGGCGAGTATGGCCCCTATGTGCAGAGCGAGAGGTTTGAGCTGTACAAGAAGTATGCTGACGAGCTTGTTGCTAAAGGGGAGGCATATTATTGCTTTTGTGACGCAGAGAGGCTGGAGAGGATACGCAAAATCCAGACGGAGAACAAGATGGCTCCGGGCTATGACCGTCACTGCCGTCTCCTTACCCCGGACGAGGTAAAGGAGAACTTGGCAAAGGGTATACCTTACGTCATCCGCCTTAAGGTTCCGCTTGAAGGCGAGACCAAGTTCCATGACCATCTGCTTGGGGACATCATCTGGAAGAACGAGGACATATCCCCGGATCCTATCCTGTTAAAGTCCGACGGCTTTCCTACATACCACTTGGCCAATATAGTCGATGACCACATGATGCATATATCCCATGTCATGCGCGCCCAGGAGTGGATACCTTCAACCCCTTTGCATGTCCAGATGTACCGGTCGTTCGGCTGGGAGCATCCTGAGTTCTGCCACCTGCCTATGGTCAACGGGGCTGATGGCAAAAAGCTTTCCAAGCGGCATGGCTCAACAAGCCTAAACGAATTCCGTGCCAGGGGTTATCTGCCGATGGCGATTGTCAACTATGTCGCCCTGCTTGGCTGCTCTTATGAGGACGGCAAGGATTTATATACAATGGAAGAGCTTGCCAAGGGCTTTAAGCTGGAGCACCTGAACAAGGCACCTGCTGTTTTTGACTACAAGAAGCTGGAATGGTACAACGGCCAGTACATCCGAATGTTAAGCGACGAGGACTTGTACAAGTGGACCCTGCCCTTCATCACAGGTACCGGGGACGGTGCGCTGGAGATTCCTGAAGGCAGCTCTCAGGACGCTCCCAAGGTTGGTCCTGATTATTCCGGCGTAGCCCTTGGGGGCGACGGGGAGCCTGTCTGCGTTGACAAGTCTATGGGTATGTCTTCTGCTGATGTTAAGGCGGCTCTCCTTAAACTCATGCCGCTCATCAAGGAGAGGCTGCATTTCCTGACCGACTCAGCGGAGATGGTGAGGTTCCTGTTCACGGAGCCTGCCGTACCAGCCAAGGCTGATATAATTCCCAAGAAGTTGGATGAGTCCAAGACAAAAGAGGTTCTTGAGGCTGCCAAGGACTTTATCAAACAGCTGCCCTCCCTTGATCAGGAGGCTGCGGACGGACTTGCCAGGCAGATAGCGGAAAAACTAGGTGTGAAACTTGGCGACTTTATGATGCCTATTCGCATGGCTGTTACAGGCAGCCGGGTTTCCCCGCCTCTCATCGGAAGCATTCTGATTCTTGGTGTGGAAAAATCCTTGGCGAGGCTTGAAAGAACGTTGGCTAGCTTTTAATTGTCAACTCCCCTGACAGCATTCTCTAAAAAACGCCGGAACCCACAACGAAGTTTCAAGTGAGGCGAGTTTTAGGGAAACACTGAATAATCCGAATGCGGATTATTCAGTGTTAACTCCGAAATTCGCAAAGTTTCGTAACACAAAGAGTTACGAAACTTTGATTGGAAACGCTGATTAATGTCTCCTATATTAATCAGCGTTTCCTTAGAGATGCGCTGTACTTGTCAAAAGATACAGTAAAAGGTAGAATTGCTCCATTATCTGCGAAAATATCAGCGCAAAAGACAGGAGTTTACTATGAACGAAGCAATCGAGACCTTGAAGGCCAGGGGATTTTTCAACCAGTGTACCGATCTGGAGGCCCTTTCCGCACGTATGGACAAGGGCCCGATTTCCTTCTACGTGGGCTGCGACCCGACTGGGCAGAGCCTGCACATAGGCCACATGGTTCCCTTCTTTGCTTTCCGCCACCTGATGAAGGCCGGGCACCACGGAATCGCCCTCGTCGGCGGAGGAACCGGGCGTATCGGAGACCCCAGTGGCAAGACCGAGATGCGCAAGATGCTCGACTACGAGCAGATTGACGAGAACGTCGTCAAGATTACGGGGCAGCTCGACCGCTTTTTGCACTTTGACGGCGTACTTGCCCAGAGCGCGAACAACGCGGACTGGCTTGCCGACCTGCGCTATATAGACTTCCTGCGCGACATAGGCTCCTGCTTCTCGGTCAACAAGATGCTGACCTTCGAGGAGTACAAAATCCGCCTTGAGAAAGGCCTTTCCTTCCTTGAGTTCAACTACCAGCTTTTGCAGGCGTTTGACTTCTACATGCTGCACCAGAAGTACGGCACAATCCTCCAGATAGGAGGAGCCGACCAGTGGGGCAACATCACGGCGGGCGTTGACCTTATCCGCCGCAAGCTGGGCGGCACGACGGAGCTGAACGAGGAGCACCAGGCATTCGGCCTGACATTCCCCCTCATCATGCGGGCGGACGGCAAGAAGATGGGCAAGTCCGAGAAGGGGGCGATTTTCCTTGACCAGTCGCTTACCTCGGTGTTCGACTTCTTCCAGTACTGGCGCAACGTGCCGGACGCGGACG
>JAFTEK010000180.1 GCA_017453705.1 Treponema sp. | reverse complement strand
TTGCGCTTGTCGGTCACGTGCTTGGTCTTGCCGTCCGAGTGCACGAGGGAGTTGGGCTGCACAAGGCTTATCTTGGCGTTCAGTCCGAGAGCCTCGCGCAGGCGGTCGTGAATCGTGCGGGAAAGCTTTTCCAGCTTGCCGACCTCATCCGAGAAGAAGGATTCCTCCACCTCCACCTGCACTTCCAGCGTGTCGGTGTTGTCCACGCGGTCCACGATAATCATGTAGTGGGGGGTCGTCCCGTCCACGGTGAGCAGGGCGGCTTCCACCTGTGACGGGAAGACGTTCACGCCGCGGATTATAAGCATGTCGTCCGTGCGTCCCTTGAACCTCTGGATTCTCGCCATAGTCCGCCCGCACTCACAGCGGCTTGTCTCCAAACTGGTCAGGTCTTTTGTGCGGTAGCGTATCATAGGCATGCCCTCTTTGGTCAACGTCGTGATGACAAGCTCACCGGTCTCGCCGTCGGGAAGAGGCTTGAGGGTCTTGGGGTCGATTATCTCAGGCAGGAAGTGGTCCTCCCAGATATGAAGCCCCTTGTGGTACTCGCAGTCTGCGGCGACACCCGGCCCCATGACCTCGGTAAGCCCGTAGATGTCGTATGCCTTTATGCCAAGCTGCTGCTCCATCGCACTCCGCATCTCGTTAGTCCAAGGCTCCGCCCCGCAAATGGCGGCCTTGAGCTTTATCTTGTCCATCATGCCGGACTTCTTCAAGTCCTCCGCCACATGCAGGAGGTAGGAGGGGGTACAGGCAATCGCGGTCGCCCCGCAGTCCACCATCATGTCAATCAGCTTCTTTGTGTTGCCCGTGGACATCGGTATGACGAGCGCACCCAGGTACTCCGCCCCGTAATGCGCACCAAGTCCGCCTGTGAAAAGTCCGTAGCCGTAGCCCACCTGAATGACGTCGTTCCGCGTGATTCCTGCCATGGCAAGGCAGCGGGCGGCGCACTCAGACCAGGTGTCTATGTCCCGCCTCGTGTACACGGCAATCTTGGGCTTGCCGGTCGTTCCGCTGGAAGCATGGACACGCACCAGCTGCTCCTGCGGAACTGCGGAAAGGCCGAAGGGATAGGCCTGGTTCAAGTCCTCGTAAGTTGTGAAGGGCAGCTTGGGCAGGTCCTCCAGCCCCCGGATGTCGCCCGGCTCCAGTCCGGCCTCCTGCATCTTCTTGCGGTAGGAGGGGACGTTGTGGTACACGTGGTTGACGACCTTCACCAGTCTCTCGCCCTGGAGCTTCCTAAGCTGCTCCCTGTCCATACATTCTTTCGGCTCGTTCCAAATCATAGTCTTAGTAACCTCTACATTGATACTACAGGAAAAAACAGATATTGGCTAGAGGTCGTGCTTATTCCAGCCCATCTGGAAGGCTGAGGGGCTTGTCCTGTGCAGACTGTTTTTCCAGCATAGCACGGTACAGGCCTGTTTCGCCACGCAAAAATTCCAGCAGGGGCTTGGAATCTGCGGCAGGAATCGTGTTGTCAAATTCCACATGGGAATAGATTGGCTGCAGGATTATGCGGATAAAGTCCTCTGCCCGCCTGGTTATCTCCTCGTTGTCATCGCTGTCTTTGCCGTTTAGGAAGGAATCCTCAAACTGAGCCTTGTACTCGCTCTGCCTCTTTTTAAGCTCATGCTCGTAGTATTCGCCACTCTCAACGTTTATACGCTTAAGCTCCCCTTCCTTGTCCAGCTTGACATGGCGTATCTCGCTAAAGAAGTCCTTGTAGTCAAACCTGGGCATAGTCAGGTATTCTCCGCTAAGACCAGAGACCACTACCGTACTGTTGTTCACTTTTGCGATTTTTATCTTTTGCAAGTCAACGCCACGCTGATAGCTTATGGTACAGTCCATCACGGACAGGACTTCATCATAGCTCTTTCCCTGCCTGCCAAGCATCTTGTTCAGCGGAGACAGCGGGCTGAAAGATGCCTCTCCATCGTCCTCGTTAAAGCTTTCCCGCCTTTTTATCGTCGCTTCCTGCCTGTAGTCACGGAAGCAAACCTTGAGCACATCCCGGTATGTCTCCATGTTGAACGTAAGGTTTTCCAGCAGGGTTATCCGCCTCTGGAAATCTATAGCCTTTTCTTCGTAGGCTTCTTTATCCTTACGCAGCCGCTCCAGCTCCAGCTCTTGTTCCCTAACTTGCTCCTGAATCTGCCGCTCATCATAGCGAAGCAGCTTTTTTAGCAGGGGCAGTGAGGTCAGGGCCAGCGAAAAGGAAAGGCAGCCGACCGCAGCGGATGAAATCAGTACGGCAAGCCTAGGGGTAGCCCTTGCTATTGCGAGCGAGAGGTAGAGGGCCACAATGATGCAGGCTATAAGCATAGCACAGGAGGCAATGCGGAAAACAAGGCCGACCGTCCTCCTGACAGGGGCAGAAAGCCGCCTTGTAAGCCTGGTAAATGGGGAATTAGAAAGGAACTTTCTTTTCACAAGTATATTTTATTATTTATGAGGGAACTTTACAACTATATTGTGGAACCGGGCTATCCCCTGCACGGAACCGTCCAGTCCCGAAGGCGGAACCACCCGGTTCCATGAGCGGGACAGGGCGGTTCCGAGAACAATACTATGCCTGTTACAACAGGGAAACACAAGGGCTTGACGGCCTGTCAGCTCTGTGCTAGCGTAGAATGATGGACGAAAAGAAAAGACAAGAGCTTCTGGCAGCCCTGCCACTTGCACAGATGATAGACAAAGCTTATTCCATGCTGGAATTCTCTTATACGCCATATTCCCACTGGAAGGTCGGGGCGGCTCTTCTGTCTGCGGACGGCAGGATTTGGGGCGGTTGCAACGTGGAGAACGCAGCCTACGGGCCTAGCAACTGCGCCGAGCGCACGGCTGTGTTCAAGGCAGTCAGCGAAGGGGCAAGGGAATTCAAGGCCATTGTCATTGTCGGCGGTCACGAGGGCAATGTGGAAAACTACTGCCCGCCCTGTGGTGTGTGCAGGCAGGTTCTTGCCGAATTCTGCAAGGCGGACTTTCTGGTCATCATGCCCCGGAGCCACACGGAATACAAAGTAAGAACCCTTGCGGAGCTTTTGCCGGAATCTTTCTCCCTGCCCGAATAGGTGAATGGAGGCAGGGCGACAGCATTTACTTGTGATCGAAAAGGGGGCTTTACTAATTTTTTATTTTACTATAGTATATTAGAAAAAGTTGAAATATGTTCAACGGATTATAAGAGGTTTTTTGTATGGCTTTGAAAAAAAGTTATTCCAAGGACAAGAACACTTGTACTGTCACTTTTTCTGTTTCCAAGGAAGCTGCGCACGGCGCACAGACCGTAACTATCGCTGGTGATTTCAACAGTTGGTCCAGCACTGAGACACCGCTTACTCATGAGAAAGACGGAAGTTTCGCTGTCAAGCTCAAGCTGCCCGCCGGAAAGGAATATCAGTTCCGTTACCTGCTCGATGGCAAGCACTGGGAGAACGACTGGAATGCCGACAAGTACATTCCTGCTCCTTTCTCTCATACGGACAATTCTGTCGTTATCTGCTAAATTCGCTTGAATAACGGCTGTTCCTTAGCCTAAATATCTTTTTGACGCTATACCAAATAGATAATCTATCTTGAACAAGGCTTCAGTCCTACCTTTCAATCGATAGGTGGTCTGGGGCTTTACTGTTTGCTGTCATGCCTGACTGCCGGGTAATCAAAGCCACAGAGAAAGAAGACTACCTGCTGGCTCTCTCATTTGTGCTAGCCCATGAGAAAACTTGCTGTGCCCTGACACGCAAGATTTTGGACAGGACGGATGGTGTCCACCTCATTGTCCACGCCCCTGCCAGGCAAAACTCAGCCCGCCCCTTGGTGGACGGAGTATTTTTCTTCCTGGATGATGACATTATCCTTCCCTGCCTGTCAGGTATCAAGAACTGCGGGCTTAAAGCCCTTGCAAGCTTTCTGGAAGGAAAAAAGCTCTTTTGCATCTCCGCCCTAGAAGATGACATTCGCAAGATTCACAGCTGCTTTACCCGGCTTGCCGTTGCCCCAAAGCTTGTTGAGAGGCGGGAATACCTGTTCTTTGAGCACCAAGATGAGGTGGCGGCCCGCACAGCCATTGCAGCCCTTCCGCAGGAGCTTGAGATAAGGATGGCAGGGACAAAAGACGCGGAATTGATTCTACCCCTGCATTTTGCCTACATGAGGGAAGAAGTGCTGATAAACGGCAGGGAACTCAATGAGCCGTTTGAACGCAGGCAGCTTATTGAGGCTTTGCAAAATCAGGTTGTCGTCATTGCGACAGAAAAGTCCGGCGGCAACGCACTGGCAAAGGCTGGAACAAACGCCATAGCTTGCAAAGTAATGCAGCTTGGCGGGGTGTACACGGACAAAAGCGCGCGGGGACGCGGAATCGCCGCCGCCCTGACAGCATTCCTTGCCCAGAGCGCGGCTCAAAAGGGGATGGCGACCGTCCTGTTTGTGAACAAAAAGAACAAAAACGCCATTTCCGCCTACCGCAAGGCGGGCTTCCGCGACAACGGCAGGAACTATACAATAGAATACTGGGAAAACTGAGGAGCCGCCCGTCGCGTTTGCCGAAAGAATCCGCCCTCAGCGTTTGCCGAAAGATATCGTCCTCAGCGTTTGGCTATCAGCGCCGCGCTTATCTTGGAGCCAAAGAACTGTATCAGCTCCACAAGCACCAGTATGACTATGACCGCCGCCGCCATGATTCCCGTGCGGAACCTCTGGTAGCCATAGCGGATCGCGAGGTCTCCCAGCCCGCCACCGCCTATCGCCCCGGCCATGGCAGAATATCCAATCAGGTTGATTATAGTAAGGGTGATTCCGTCCACCAGAGAAGGCAGAGCCTCCGGAACCAGCACCTTGAGGATTATCTGCATGTTCGTGGAGCCCATTGCCTTGGCAGCAAGCACCAGCTCCGGGTTCACTTCGTTAAGGGCAGACTCTATGACGCGGGCAACAAAGGGAGCCGCCGCTATTGACAGGGGCACGATTGTCGCCGCAGTTCCTATGCTCGTCCCCACAATCAGGCGTGAGAGGGGAAAGAGGACTATCATCAGTATGATGAACGGGAAGGAGCGCAGCACGTTGACTATGCGGCTCAAAACTTGATTCAAGACCTTCTTGGGCATGATTCCGTTTGCGCCCGTTATGTTAAGCAGGACTCCAAGGGGAAAGCCCAGCAGCAGGGAAAATATGGTGGAAAAAAGCACCATAAGGAGAGTTTGAAGGGTGGATGTTCCCACCAGATAAAGAAGTTCTTCCATAAATTACTTTTCCTCCCCGCTTTCTTCGTTTTTCTCGACAATGACGGCATTATCCTTTAAAAAGGCAAGTGCCTTTTCTGTCTCTTCTTTCCCGCCCTTTATGTCAATGAGCATGGTTCCTATGTCACAGCCCTGCCCGGTCGGAATATGCTGGACTCCAGCCGCCCTTATGTTAAACTCAACGTCAGCAATCCTTGACAAACGGCTCAGCACAGGCTCCCCGGTTGAGCCTCCGGTAAAATGCAGGATGTACTTGCCACCTTCCGAAGACCAGCGCACAAACGAAGATGAACTGCCGTTCCCCGCCCCCATGCCGTCCTCCGCAGGGCTTATATTGGAAAGGAATTCCTTGGTGACAGCGGACTTGGGATAGGTGAATATGTCTTCCACGCTCCCCTGCTCCACGACCCCGCCGCCATCGATGACCGCCAGCTGGGAACAGGCATCACGGACGACTTCCATCTGGTGGGTTATCATCACGACGGTGAGCTTCATCTTGGCCTGGATTTCCCGAATGAGGGCAAGGATGCTCCTGGTGGTCTGAGGATCCAGCGCGCTGGTAGCCTCGTCACAGAAAAGGACATCCGGCTTGGCCGCAAGAGCACGGGCTATCGCAACCCTCTGCTTCTGCCCCCCGGACAAGGTGCTTATGGGGGCATCTTCCCTGTCCTCAAGGCCAACCAATGAAAGCATTTCCTTTACCCTGGAATCTATCTCTCCCTTGTCCATACCGCAGATTTCCAGCGGATATGCGACGTTCTTGCCAGCCGTCCGGGATGAGAAGAGGTTGAAATTCTGAAAAATCATTCCGATTTTGCGCCGCTGCTCTATGAGGGCAGGACGCGGCAGGTTGTCCACCCTTCTGTCGTCATAGTAGACTGCCCCTGAGTCAGGAGCTTCCAAAAGGCTAATCAAACGGACGAGCGAAGACTTGCCCGCCCCGCTCTTGCCAATTATTCCGAATATCTTGTTCTCAGGGATAATCAGGCTGTTGTCCTTGACCGCCTCTATTTTTTCTTCCCCTGCCAGATATGTCTTAGTAAGATGTTCCAGTCGTATCTGCATAATTTAGGGGAAATTATAACGAAAGGCGGTCTGTGTTGCAACTTCACACTGCTAGCCCCAGACGGCAAAGAGTGCTATAATGAGACAATGAAACTGAAGATGCCATCACAGAAAAAGAAATCTGCCCCGCAGCTGGCAGCAGTGGCATTGACCGTACTGACCGTTATCATACTTTGCCTTTACTCTTTCTATATGCTTCCAACCATTGCAAGCCAGAATGACCCGCAGCCACACGGAGCCGACAGAAGCCATCACGTGCTTATCCTTGGGGAGTCGGCGGATGAAGATGCCCTGAGGGAAATATACAGGGGTGCGGAAGCGGAAAGCAGATCATACGACTGCGTTGTGGAGCTGAACGTACCGTCATCACTTGCGGAAGACCAGTCGCTCCAGAGTATGCTTGATTTTGCCTCGTTCGTGGACGCAGACGGCGTTATTGCATACATAGGTGAAGGGGTCTCATCCGTCAGGATTCCCAGAACCACTGGGGGCAGGGAAATCCCGCTGATAACGGTTTCCCGCTACGACGAGACGATACCGCAGATTTCACACATTGGAACCAACTACTCGGAGCTTGGGAAAAAAATTGCCGAAGAAAGCGTAAAATTCCTGAATGGAAGCGGCAGAATAATCATAATCAACACGGTCAAATCAAACAGCGCAAACTACAGCAACCTCATGGCCAGTGTCACCGGCTACCTGGACTATTACAATGATATAGACGTACTGATAACAGACTTGGACTCAAGCACAGCAATCACTGACACCTCCAGCATACTGGCCAGAAGGATACGATACTCAGAAGCAGACCTTCTCGTTTGCCTGTCAAGCGAGGATAGCATCAGGGCGGCCCAGCTGGTCAACGACCTGGGAAAGTCAGGATATGTAGGCATAATTGGATTCGGGGAAGGGAGCGTTCTAGACAGATACCTGGAGATAGGGGTAATAACGGAGCTAATATCGATAGACTCCCAGAAGATTGGCTCAGTGGCACTCAGGGAACTGTTTGAATACATCCACTACGGACATGCCAACAGTTACATAGCGGCAGATGTCAAGGTTCGTTGGGCGGAGGAACTATGACCCACAGCAGGTGGACGATTCCATTCCATAAAAGCCTAAAGACAAAGATACTCCTGGAAGTCATTCTGGCAATGGCAGTCACAGGAACATTCTTCTTCGTGACAACAAGGCAAAACAGGAATTTCCTGGGCAGGACAGGCCGCTCCTATGAGACCAACGAGAGGCTGGGAGAAATCTCATCAGAGCTGCTCGGCACCGAAGTCGCCCTGGAAAACTATATGTCTTACAGGACATTTGAGAGCATAGACAGCTATTACCAGCACCAGAACCTGGCGGAAGCCGCCTTGGAAGAATTCAACATCCCCCCGTCAACAGACAGCGTGCGGCTTTGCGAATACAAGGTATACAAACTGTCCAAAAGTTTCTTTTCCTACAGCCGCAAGGCCGTTATATTCCAGAGAGCCAAGAACTTTTATGTCGCAAAAGAAAACTACACACTCAGCCTGGAGTGCTATGGAATTTTGCAGAAAGAAATAGAGAACCTCAACTCCCTTCTCATGGAACGGAACGCATCTCTTTACGCAGCCAACCAACAAAGCTTTCAAAAGTTCTTTAAAGTCAGCACCGCCGTCATACTGCTCTTTTCCATCCTGACAACCACCATACTGTATCTTTCGTTAACTATAATAATGAAACCTCTTTCCAACATTTCGGATGTTGCCATGCGGATAGCCAGCATGGATTTCGAGGTACCCCTGTTCAACAGCCGCTCAGAGGACGAGGTTGGCAACATCTGCCGTGCCTTTGACCGCATGATAGTCAGCATACAGGCCTATATAGACAAGATATGGCAAAAGGTCGCGCAGGAAAATGAGATGAAAGAAAAGGAGATGGAGATGCGGGAGCTTTACTCTTCCGCCCAGCTCCGGGTGCTGCAAAACCAAATAAACCCCCACTTTCTATTTAACACGCTGAACACCGGGGCGCAGCTGGCAATGATGGAAGGAGCGGACAAAACCTGCTATTTCATAGAGCAGGTAGCTGACTTCTTCCGCTATAACATACAGCAAAAAGGTACTGCGGCAAGCCTGGAAGAAGAGCTTTCACTTGTTGACAACTTTGTATACATAATGAAGGTAAGGTTCGGAGACAGGCTCGAATTCATAAAGAAGCTGCCTGAAATGGCAGACTACAGCGTACCTCTCCCCAGGATGATTCTTCAGCCTTTGGTCGAAAACTGCATAAAATACGGCCTCAAAGAAGACAAGGGGCACGTCATCCTTGAAGTAGCACAGACGGTTTTTGAGACAACTATATCCATCTCCGACAATGGAGGGGGGATGAGCGATGAGCAAAGGCACAAGATTCTGGAGGCCGCGGCAGAAAAAACAGACTCCCAGTCCACTGTAGCGGCCACAGGCGGAACTACAGGCAATTCATCCGGGACGGGAACAGGACTTGTCAACGTCGCCTCCCGTCTGCGCCTGTACTTCCGCAGGGCGGACGTTTTTGACATACAAACTAATGAAGAAGGCGGAACTAGCTTCATATTGAAGATACCCAGGTTGGGAAAGAAGGTGGTTTGATGTACGGAATCCTTTTGACAGATGACGAACAGATAATGATTGACTCATTAAAGTTCATAATTGAAAAAAACTTCCCGGCGGAGACAATGCTTTTTTCCGCCCTGTCCGGCTCCTCTGCCCTTGAAATTGTTGCCAAGGAGCAGGTGGACATAATCTTTATGGATATCAATATGCCCGGGCTAAACGGGCTGGAGACAGTTAAGTTCATCAAGCAGTCCAAGCCGGACACAGTGATAGTCATACTGAGTGCTTTTGACCGCTTTCAGTATGCACAGGAAGCCGTGAACCTGGGGGTATACCGATACCTCACCAAACCTGTCAACAGGAATACCGTCGTGGAAACACTGCGAAACGCGATGACCATCGTAGACCAAAAACGCGGGCTAAAAAGCAGCGAAGAAGAACTGCACAAAAAGCTTGATATAGTTTCCCCGATGGTCGAGAGCGACTTCATCTACTCCGCAGCACTTAGCGGCATGAAAGATGTGTCTGAATACTTTTCTTATTTCGGCATATCAGGCTCGGCATGGTGTTTTTGCTGCCTGGAGTTTCCGGGAATGGACGAAAGGCGACAAAGCGAAGCCTACGATGAAATACGCACACTCCTAAAAAGCAGGGCAAAATGCATCACAGGCTCCTTTATGGCCAACCGGCTCACAGCCTTCTTTTACTTTCCAATTGAAGGAGGAGAGGAGAAAGTCACCCAGGGAGCCAAAGAAGCAATTTCTTCTATATACAACCTCCTGTGCCTCAACATAAGCACCGGCATACGGGCAGGGGTCAGCTCCCTTTGGACAGATGCCAGCATGACAGGAGCGGCCTACAACGAAGCTCTTGAAGCCTTGAAGTCCACGGAAAGTTCCGGGGGAATTCTATTTGCCCTGAAAAACGCAACAAAGAAAAAGGACAATGACCCGGGTATGCTTGCGGAAAGCATATTTGGAAGGGTAAGGGCTGGCGACGGCGCATCGATTCACCACCTGCTCAAGTCATACGGTGCCGCCCTGCAGGAAGCTTATGCCGGTGACATGGGAAAGATAAAAAACGCCATTTTTGAACTATTGGTCAACGTCCGCAACATAACGACAGAAATAGATTGTAACTACCAGAACGAAGAGTTTTCCTCCGCATTCTCGGTTCTCTCCGCCGCTGACAGCATGGAGTCCATACTGGATTTTGCCCTTAAACGATGCGAGGAATGTGCCAGCAACGTGATGCTGGTCACGTCAACAAAAGAAAACCCGATTGTAAAAAAGGCCGAGGACTATATAGAAAAACGCATTTCCGAGGATTTATCATTGGAAGATGTGGCGGCGGCCATAAACGTAAGCCCTTTCTATCTGAGCAGGATGTTTAAAGAAGTAAGAGGTGAAAACTATATAAACTATCTGACAGACCTGAGGCTCAGGCGTGCACAGGAGCTCTTGAAGAATCCACGCACCCCCATAAAAGAGATAAGCGCAGAAGTCGGTTTCAACGATCAAAATTACTTCTCACGTATATTCAAGAATAAATTCGGCATGACGCCAACGGAGTTCCGCAATGTCGCAAAATAAAACAAGCATATTCACAGCCATAGCTTATGCAGCAATCCTCTTAATATCACTTGCCGCCTGTAACAAAATGCAAAGCACAAAGACAGAGGAAGGAAATCCCGCGAAAGGAGATGACAAACCAAAGGTCGGCTTTTCCATAGATACACTCGCCTTGGAACGCTGGCAGCGTGACCTTGATGTGTTCATGAACAAGGCAAGGGAGCTGGGGGCAGAGGTCATCGTCCAAAATGCCGGTAACAGCGTGGAAATGCAGAATTCACAGCTGGAATACCTGATGCAAAGGCGGGTGGACACCGTGGTTATTGTCGCCAAGAACAGGGAAAAGATGGGCGGAATCATAAAAAGAATGCGTGACAAGGGCATCCAGGTAGTATCCTACGACCGCCTGATAACAGGCGCTGACATAAGCCTTTACATATCAGTGAACACAGAGAGCGTGGGCAGGCTCATGGCTCAAAAACTACTCGACATGGGCGTAGGCAAGAACTGGAAGTTGATTCTCGGCCCTGACGAAGACTACAACATGACGCTCCTGCTCAGGGGTATAAATGATGTAATACAAAATCAGGGAGTGGATATAAAAGGAATCTACTACACGGCCGGCTGGAACTACGATCTGGCATACGAGACGGCAGTAAGTGTGCTGACGGAAAGCGAGATTCCCGACGCCATCGTATGCGGCAACGATTCAGTGGCAGGCAGCGTGCTGACCGCCATAGACGAATACTACCCCGGCCGTCATATCCCCATCTGCGGACAAGATGCAGACATAGCAGCCTGCCAGGACATAGTACGGGGCAGACAGGACTTTACCGTATACAAGCCGATAACAGAGCTTGCCGAAAAAGCCGCCGAGTGCGCGGTCAGGCTCGCCAGAGGAGAAACCGCGGCCTATGTCGCAGGCTATGAGTCCACGATAGACAACGGTTACAAGAACGTCCCCGTCCTATGGCTGGAACCCCAGATAGCCACAAAAGAAAACATAGACGAAGTAATCATAAAGTCCGGCTTCCACACACATGGGGAAGTATACAAATAGGGCAGTTTAAAAGTCCGGGCGTTGCGTTGCAGGCAAGTGCATTACAAGCAGCACCGCATTGCAGGCGTCGACCGCGGGCAGGCAAGTGCATTACAAGCAGCACCGCATTGCAGGATGCACTGCGTTTTTTACAGCGCAGTTGCCACGGCACTTTTGAAACTGCATCAAGTCCCCAGGGCTACAACCCCTTCTTCTTGAAAAGAAGGCCAAACGCTCCCGGCCCGCAGTTACACGCGACAGAAGGGGCTGTCTTCTGGATGTGCACCTGTTTAAACGGAACCAGCTTGAGAGCCTGGGCTTTTATGGACTCCAGCTCCTGAAAAGACAGCCCCGAATAAGTGATGTACAGTATACTGTCATCAATGCGCGAAGGATTGCTCAAGCAAGCCCTGATATACTTAGACCTGGCCTTCTCCACCTCGCCAAATTCCATGCGGGCAACCTTCATGTAGCCTTTATGGAATTTCACAACAGGATGCATGAGCAAAGACCTGCACAAACTCTTTGCCAGATGTGAGATTATGCCGTTGCTTTCCAGATAATCAAGCGACTCCACGACAAAGCTGGTAGAAAAAAGAGACTTGCTTTCCTCGATTTTCTTCAAGACGAGCTGGGGTGACATTGTTTCCTTGGAAAACTGTCTGGCATTTAGAACCATAAGCCCCATACCGCTGGACACAAGCCCTGAGTCAACAACGGTTATATTATCAAATGACTTGGAAGCCTCCATTGCATGATTAAACGAAACGCCAACATGCGAAGACATGGATATGTGGATTATGTACTGGTAATCCTGCAGCTGCCTTGCAAAGAACTCCTCGTATTCCGCGACAGTAGGCTCTTCAGTCTTTAAAATGTGCCCCGGCTCTTCCATATAAGCAAGGACTGCATCTGTGTCTATCTCTATATCACTGCGGAAAGTCCCCTCATCAGTGATAATCTTGCCCGAGATGACAGGAATACCCAGGTTGCGCAATTGCTGTGCCGGTAAATCACATTCAAAATCAGTAGTAATTATGATGGGTTTCTTTTTGGAAGACAAACGCCTGGTCGAGCCAACATCCCGAATGTTCATTATGTTCGCTCCATCACCATGCAATGTCACAAGGTCTTCAGGAAGGACAGACAAAAGTTCCTTCTCAAGCTGGCTTCCGCTCACAGGCTTTGTCAGGTAGCCGTCAAAACCTTCCCTTTCGTACAAGAGCTGATCCTTGTGCCCGGCGTTAGCAGTCAGGACAATCGCAGGTGTATTTCTGTTCAATCCACCGGGCTGTCTCCGTATCTCATGCAAACAGGTGATTCCATCCATCTCAGGCATCAAGTGGTCAAGCAATATCGCATGGTACCTAACATGCATGGTCTGGACAAGGGCTTTCTTTCCGCTGTCCACGGTGTCAACCCTTAGCTTGGTGTCACGAAGAAGCTTCTTTTCCACAGTGAGGTTCATATCGTTGTCATCAACAATAAGAACCCTTGCATTAGGAGCCTCAAAGCTCTGAGTATATTCCCTGACCTCACGTTTGGAATTCCCTGTCCTAAGGTTCAGTTCCCCCACAGGGTTTGAGTTTACAATCTTCTGGCTTAAGGTGACGGTAAAGGTAGACCCCTTCAAGTAAATGCTCCTGACATCTATCCTGCCGCCCATCAGATCCACAAGCTGCTTGACAATAGAAAGCCCCAGACCCGTACCCTCTATCATGTGGTTCTTCTGCATATCCACGCGCTTAAAAGCATCAAAGAGATACGGAATGCTTTCCTTCTTAACTCCTATACCGGTGTCTTCCACGGAGTAAGTAACCATTACTTCGCCAAGATTGCTTTCCTCATGCCTCACAGAAAAAGCGACGGTTCCTTCTTTCGTATATTTGATGGCATTGCTAATCAAATTCAGCAGCACCTGCTTTATTCTCACCTCATCGCCCATAAGAGAAGAGGGTATGGCCGGGTCTATGTCCACCTGAAAGTCCAGCCCCTTTGCCTTGGCCCTGACCCACATCATATTGACGATATCAGAGAACAGTTCCCCGGTGTTGTAGGGGGCAAGAACAATTTCCATCTTGCCATTGCTAAGTTTGGACATATCCAGAATGTCGTTTATGAGAGCGAGAAGGATTTTTCCGGCTCCGGCTATATCGCGGGCATCCTCGGCTACCTCATCGGAAATGTCCTCCCTCAAAATCATCTCGTCCAGCCCTATTATCGTGTTTATAGGAGTCCTAATCTCGTGGCTCATGCAGGAAAAGAAGCTGCTCTGGTTCTCATTCAAAATTTCTATCTCATGCTTCTGCTCGCGAATCACTTTGTTCTCGGCAATATACCTTCGGGTCTGGAAGATACTCAAAACAACGGCAAGCAAAAAGATTAGGATTCCAAATGTACCTGCAAGGCAATAAAGGAGCGTCCTCACAGAAAAGGGGTACAGGAGCAGGAGCTTCCATGTATCCCCGATAGGAGCCACAACAAACTCCCCCATAGAGGATGACCCCCGTATCATGCCGGATGGATGCAAGGGAAGGTTAACCACACAATCTTGAAGGTTTTCAACAAAGAAGCTTTCTTCCTCATTCGAGTCAAACCTGGACATGCTCGTGAGCCTGCCTTCGGCATCACACAAGAAAAACAGGTTCTCCCACTTCCTTTCCTTCGGGCTAAACAATTCCCCTATATCGTAAATGGACATTACAGCCCCGGCAACCCCCGCCTTCGTTCCGTCAACTCCGTAGACAGGGATGCTCATGCGGAGAAAGGGCTTGTTGCTGTTACGGTCAAACTCCTCAGTTATAAGGCAATATTCCTCATCGTATGCCGCGTTGTACCATCTGTCCTGTTTGGACGGGGGGAAAACCCTGTACAAAAACTCACCGTTCTCGTAATAGCGGAGATCCTTGTCCGAAACCCAGAATGCCCTACCGGACATAAAGCGGAGCGAATACATATTGCAAGAGTCCCTTGCAAGCTTCTGCTTGGACACATCCTCCGGGCTAAAAAAGTAGTCCACTAGCACAGGGCTGTAAGCCATTGTATGCGCACAAAGGAGCATCTCGCTCTTGAGTGCCTGGGCCTGCCGTATTGTTGACTCCGCCTCTTTTGCCAAGATATGCCCAATCTTGAACCTGTACAGGTAATTGGAGCTTACCAATACAGCGACAAGCCCCACAGCCATGATAATGAAATACAGGCGGTGCCTCTGTTTCCGCGAAAGCCTAAGCCTGGGAGCCATATTTCCCTCCTGTCAAAAGCGAAAGCTTTGCCGACGCTCCTTCAAAGTCAAACTGATTGACAGCGGCCTCGATATCCTTATAGCCCGCAGGATTAAGCCTGTTCAGTATCCGCACAGCCCTGTCCTCTTCCAGACAGTCCAAGGCATCGCTTAGCCGCTCAAGGAGCTGGGCTTCATCAAATCCGTCAAGGCTCTCATAAAAGTCCGGTTCAACAGATTTCTGCCTGGCAAGGCCCTCAGTCACAGGCTTTATCATTGACGCTGGCAATGTCCTTTTCAGGACTCTTTCCAGTGTCGTAACCTCGATTGGTTTTGCAAGGAACTCATCAAATCCTTCCCCAAGGAAAAGCTCACGCGCGCCGCTGACGGCATTTGCAGTGAATGCGATTATCACCATGTCCTTCTGGGCATGGGGGGAAAGCCGCCTTATGATGTGCGAACACTCTATGCCATCCATCTCCGGCATCATGTGGTCAAGGAACACAATATCAAAGTCCCGCCTCTTGCACAGCTCAACGGCATTCTTGCCGCTTATGGCAAGGGTAACATCCATCTGGTAATCCTTGAGCACACCTTCCGCGACCATAAGGTTCATCTCATCATCATCCACAACAAGCGCCCTTACGCCAGGACAGATAAAATGCTGGGTCGCAACTGCCTCTTCCGAGAGGAACTCACCGTTGAGCACATTGACAAGGGGAATGCTGAACAAGGGCTTTTTGATTATGGGGATACCGTCAAGCCTGCTGTCAGGGAATTCACGCCCCACTATGATAATGACGCTAATCCTGGACGCAAGGCCCTTAAAGAAATCCGTATGGACTTTATATTCATCGCGGGTAGTAAAAATATGGGTCAGAGGATACTGCTGGCATATCCTCTCCAGTGCTTCAAAATCAGAAGCCCTTATCAAAGTGCCCGGCATGGAATCCTGTATAGTCGTAACCATCCGCTCGTAATACTCACGAACCATCGGATTGCTGAACTTCTCAGTCAGGAAATAATATGCCACGCAGAGGGATTTCTCATTTGAAATGGACATACAGGGCGAGTCATCCGAGACCTTCTGGGGTATGCTCACATGAATTTCCGTTCCCTTCCCAATCTCACTTCTAACCTGAACAAAACCGCCCATCCTGCGCACAAGGCCGGACACGACAGTAAGCCCCAGGCCTATGCCGCCGCTCCTGCGAGTACGGTCGGAGTTGGCCTGATACAGCCTGCCAAAAATCTTGCCCAAAAGCTCCTCTCTCATCCCTGAGCCGGTATCAGAGACAGTGATGAACAAGTTTACGCCATATTCTTTCTTGAGATAACTGACACGCACATACACACCCCCTTCCTGGGTGAATTTCATGGCGTTTTCAATCAAGTGGCGCAGGACTTTCTTTATCTTCCCCTCATCCCCCACCATAACGGCAGGGGTCTTTATGTCCACGTCCAGGACAAGCTCCACGGAGGGCTTCTCGTCCAAAGCCCTAAGCTCGCTCATCACATCGTTTATGCAGGAGTCAATCCTGTAGGGAGCATCACTCAGCTTGAGCCTGCCCATTCCTATCTCAGTATAATCCAGAATGTCACTTATCTGGTTGAACAGCCTGTGACCCGCTCTCTTTATGGCCAGCAGCTCCGTCCTCTTCTGGGTATTCCCCTCTTTTTTAAGCAATGACTCGCTTATTCCCATCACGGCGTTTATAGGAGTCCTGAACTCATGGGACACATTCGCCATAAAGTCTTCGGTCTGCCGGTTCAGCTCCTCCAGCTGGGCAACAGCAGCATTCACCCTGGCATTGGACTTGCGCCTGCGGTTGCTCACATCCCTGGTGGAAAGGGTCGCGACTGTCACGGCAACAATGTCCAGCACCAGCCGCGAAAACTCCAGCTGACCGCGCAGAGCCTCGTAGTTCCTAAGCACAAGCAGCTGCCACAGCAGAACCATTGCATACATGCCGGCCCCGACGTAAACCGCCCAGTCACATTCCAGGGTCAGGAACACGGAAAGCATTATGATGGCGATTATGGGAACGTCAAACAAGCTGTCCTTGTGGATACCATAAAAAAAGAATACGCCGAGCATGGTGACAACGTAGACAGGAACCCTGAGGGAAAGCGGAATGGAGCGGGACAGATGGCAAAACCACAACGCTATCGTAGCCGCCACAAGAAAAGGTATGGCCCAGCTCTCCCAGCCCATCACAACCGTCTCGACAATGAGCAAAAGGAACAGAAAGCTCGCTACGGTTATGGCCGCCAAATGGGCAGCCAGCAGCTCCTCATCCTGCTTGATTTTTGTTTCCATAGGCCCGCCGTCTTTATTCGCCAGCGAAGAAAGCGTCTATGCTCTTGGTTATCTTTATCTGGGGCAGGGTCTTAAGGATGTACTTCTCCGGGTGGGCATCCAGAACCTTCTCCACAGTTTCCCTGTCGTCCTTGGCGGTCAGGAAAATCACAGGTATCCTGTACAATTCCGCATCCCTCTTCATAATCTCAAAGGTTTCCAACCCAGAGGTCTCAGGCATCTCATAGTCCAGCAGAACCAGGTCAACATCGTTGACCTTCAGGAACTCTATCGCATCCTTTCCGCTGTTCGACATATAGACCGTGTACTTTTGGTCAAGCCAGGCCTTCATGGTCCTGAGCAATATCGGGTCATCATCGACAATAAGTATTTTTCTTCCCATTCCGTCGGAAGAACCGGACAAGGACTTGTCCAGCTCCAATATCACATCCTTGGGGTCAACAGGCCTGGTAAACATCTTGTCCACATACTCAGGCGGTATTATATCATGCACAAAGTCCAGCTCCCCCTTGGAACCGATTATGTACAGCCTATGCGCCCCATGATTCTTGGCTATTGTATCCTGCAAATACTTCAGGCATTCCTCAAAGCCCTGTATGTTGTCTTCCATATACAACAAGAAAACCGGGGGGAAATCCCCTTCCCTGGAAGACAATATCGCAGAGTCAGGATGCGAAATATCAACATCGTAATGATGCTCCTCCAGACTCTTTATCATAGCCTTTGCCAGGAAGCCCGGCTCCTTACAAATAAACAGAACTCTCTTTTCCATAACGCGCTATTCCTTAGCTGATATACTTAATATATTTGAAAGCAGGGTCAAAACCTCCTGCCTGTTGACATCCCCCACGGCCTTCTTTAACCGTGCCATAAAATCCTTTCTTTCATCGGGAATTTTATACTCCGAAAGGCTCTTGACGATAAAATCCGCGCTGTCAAAGTCGGAGATAGTTATGCACTCCCTAAGGTCAGAACAAGCAGCAAGAAAGTCCTTCTCGCTCAGCATCTCCCCCTCTTGCGCCTGTTCCTCCTGTACCTGCACAAAAGGGAGCAGCTTTTCCCGGTAACTCCTGTACAAGCTGACAAGGGCGGGAGTTTTTTCCACGATTTCATCCGTCCTAAGGTAGTTTGCCGCATATTCCAGCTCCTTGGCATCCTCGGACAACTTGGCGGCCCCTATAAGCCTGGCAGAAGTCTTGAGCGAGTGGACGGATATGCGGTAGTCCTTCCAGTTGCCGGCGGCGACAAAAGCCTCTATGCCGCTTATCTTCTCCTCTATGCTGTCATAGAACTTCTGGAAGACTTCTTTCAGGACATCCTCGCTCCCGCAGTTCTTGAGAGCCTCATCATAGGAAATTCCTTCGACTTTTGGCAAAGAATCGGCGTTTTTCTTTGGAACATCCTTGTCACCGACTGCAAGCGGCCTTTCCGCCGCAAGCAAATTCGCCACCCGGCTATAGAGAACCCTGGGAATCGGCGGGGGAATTTGTATGACATCCCTTATTCCGGCATCAAAAAAGCCCTCCAAGGCATCCTCACCTTCATCACCGGAACTCATAAGCAGGACAGGAAGGGAAGAAAGGAAAAGCAGGGCCTTGAAAAGGCAGCTGTGAACCAAAACTATATCAGGCCTGTGCCCCTTAAGGAAGGATGACGCGATATCCACAGATTTTGCACAGCTTACCCTCATTCCGGCGGAAATGAGCGTTTGACTTACAAATTTGAGGCGGTCTATGTCTGAGTCAATGAGCAGCGCCCATCCTTCCAACTTGTTATTCATCAGGACATCGCATCTACAGCAAAAATCCCTTCAATTATATATGCAAACAAGAGGAAAATCAATAAAAGTCCCGAATTTCGGACTTAACCCCCGGGGCAGCACGAAAACCATCAGGAAAAACCTATTCCCGCGAGATGTTTCCATACATTTTTGCTGCACCTCGAAGGACAAAAAATTCGTGCTTGTTTATTAGAACATTTTGTAGTTGTTTATTGTGGTACAAAACAAGTGCATTACATTAGAACATTTTGTAGTTGTACATTAGAACATTTCGTAGTCGTACATTAGAACATTTTGCAGTTGTATATTAGAATGTTTTGTGGTTGTATATTAGAACATTTCGTAGTTGTTTATTGTAGCACAAAACAAGCGCGTTACATTGGAACATTTTGTAGTCGTACATTGGAACATCTTGTAAAAATTGATTTCCGGGCTTTGAAAATCTCCCGCAATCTGCTAGACTGTTCCCGATGGAAAGCAGTTTTTTTGCAGGAAAAAAGGCCCTCATAATAGGCGGAACCAGCGGCCTTGGGAGGGAATGTGCCTCCATGCTGCTCAAAGCCGGGGCAAAGATAATCATAACAGGTCGAAACCTTCCGGGTGAAGGCGATGAGCAGGAAAAACCTGCAGTCCAGCCAGGCTTCATAAGGTGTGACTTTGAAAAGGAAGGGATACAGGCTCTGGAAAAAGGCAGCCTGAACAAGGCCATAAAGGATGCCGACATCCTGTTGGTCGCCTACGGCCCCTTTATAAGGAAGAAACTTGAAGACACAAAAGCCGGGGACTGGGCCAGGCTAGCCATGCTGGACTATGCCATGCCCGGTCTTGCCATAAGCATTGCCCTGCCGGGGATGCTGGCCAGGGGGGGCGGCTCCATCCTGCTCTTTGGCGGAACCCGGAGCGAGAGCATACTGCCCCGCTCGCTGACCGCCGCGTACCACGGAGCCAAGACAGGGCTGTCTGTAATAGTCCGCTCAGTCGCCAAGAACTATGCGGCCAAGGGAATCCGCTGCAACGCAATCCTGCCCGGCTCCGTTTCCAGCTCTCCACCACAGAACGCACCGGCAAACGTGGCAGGCCTTTCCGTCAGCTCGGACGATGTGGCTCAGGCCGCCATATACCTGCTCGCCAACCCCGCCATGAACGGAGTCCTCCTGAACGTAGACCGTGGCTGGCAGCCATAACCACTGGCTGGCAGCCATAGGGCAACGCGCGTAGCCCCCATAATGAGAGCTCACTCGGACTTCCACCACAGCTCCTTGCCGTCAAAAAAGTTCTTGATGTTGTGCTTGAGCAGGATTGGGGCGGTGGACTTGAGCAGGTATCCGGTGGGGCCTTCCTTTAGTATCTCAAGGATTATTTCCTTGTCATCCTTGGCGGTAAGGAAGATTATCGGTATCTTCTCCGTGGCAGGCTCGCTCCTGAGTATACGCAGGAAATCCAAGCCTGACAGAAGGGGCATCTCGTAGTCCAGCAGTATCAAGTCCGTCCTGACCCTCTTGAGCAGGGAGAGCGCGCTTGTCACGGATGCCGCAGTGTAGACATTGTAGTCATCAGAGAACCAGGTCTCTATGTTCCTGAGGTAAACGTCATCATCATCGACTATGAGGATGGACTTGCGGCTTATGTTCACGGTGATAGAGCCTGGGATTTTAAGGCTGCCATCATAGGAATAGGAAGGGTTGATGATGCTCAGCTCCTTGAGCACGCTCTCCATATTGACCGGCCTCTTGAACGCATGGGTAACAAGGGTCAGCTCTATGTGGCTGTATGCCTTTTTTAGATCCTCGTCCGAGCCTATAAGATACAGCCGCCTCTCCTTCTTTTTGTCGCCCATAACTATGTCAAGGGAAGCAAGCAGCTTCTCGCTGTCAGTGCTGAATCCGTCCATATAGACAATGAACACACCGTGATCGGAGCTGCTAAAGCTGTAGGCGTTTATATTGATTGGATACACATCAACGCTGTATCCGGCCTCCCTGAGTTCCGAGACCATGCTCCTGACAAGAAAATGATTCATCTCATCACAGATAAAAGCAACTTTATTTTTCATACAAGCCTTTCCCTTTGGAAACTCTGATTAATGTTTCCTATATTAGTCAGCGTTTCCCTTTATCTCTGTGACATCTTGTACTAAATCTCTGAAAAAATCAACATTCTGATTCCTCACGGCCTGCCTTATCTGGCCAATAATCTCGCGCAGTTCCTTAGGAACCTCATATTCTTCCAGCATATCCAGTACACGGGATGCCGAGCGAAAATCCCCGGCCTGGGCACATTCTTCCAGTGACCTGACGGCATCCTCAAGGACGGCATCGGTCATAGCCTGTTTTTTATCAGTAAGCCCCTCCAGCTGCCTGGCACACAGCATGACCTGCTCGGTGAAATCCGGAGCAAGAATCCGAAGCCCCTCGGCGTATTCTGAGTCAGCGTATTCCTCCAGCTGGGCGGCAGTCTTGGACAGGAGCGTAAAGCCCAAAAGACGCAGCTCTGTCTTGAGTGAATGGTATATCAGGCCGCAGTTTTTATAGTCGCTTTTCGCGGTTCCCTGCAAAAGGTCTTCCGTGTTTCCAGCTACATTCTCACAGAAAGACTGTATGGCTTTTTTGAGGGAATCAACACTCCTGCAATACTTCATCGCATCCTCAACGGAAGCTCCCTCTATCAGGCTGTACTTTTGCAGGAAGGCATCGTCCGCATCCTGAGTCCCGGCAGCTTCATTCTTGCGTCCTGCCGAGAGCCTGACCAGACTCTTGGGAAGGTGACAGACCAGCATCTCCTCCAGTTCCTGCGGATCCACAGGCTTGGACAGGTAGTCATGGAAGCCCTCTCGCAAGTACAGGCTGCGGGAGTCCTTAGCAGCATTGGCCGTGAGCATTATAAACTTCGTAGACTCAACGCCGGCTATCTCCAGCTGTTTTATTGCATGAAGAGTCTCAATGCCGTCCATGACAGGCATACGATGATCAATGAAAACCACATCATAATGATTCTGCCGAACCATCTCTATCGCCTTTTTGCCGCTTAGGGCGGTGTCTATCTGGAGCCCGGTGCATTTTAAAAGAGAACAAATCACATCCAGGTTCATCTGCAAATCATCGACAATCAGGATTCTTGCCCCGGCTGCCGTGAAAGTCCCGTAGCGGGCAGCCTTCTCCTCGCTGCTGGGAGGACTAGCCACATAATTGCCAATGGGAATATTTATTGACACAGGCTGCCAAATTGTAAAAGAGAATTCAGAGCCTTTCCCATACTCACTCTTAACATGAAGGCTGCTGCCCATCTTGCTCAAAATTCCATGCACTATGGCAAGTCCCAAGCCGGTACCTTCTATACTGCGGTTTTTCATCTCGTCAAGGCGTTCAAAAGGATAGGCTATCCGCCCTATATCGGACTCCTTTATCCCTATACCGGTATCAGACACCTTGAAAGTAAGGAATATACTCTGGTCATCATCTTCTTCCGCCTTGCAATAGCTCACGGACAAGGACACACTGCCAGAATCCGTATACTTGATTGCATTGGAAAGAAGATTCATCAGGCACTGCTTGATTCTTAAGTCGTCCCCCATCAGGTTGTTGGGAATATCCGCCTGTACATCCAGTTTAAACTCCAGTCCCTTTTCCTGCACACGGGGTATAACCATGCTCAGCATTTCGTTAAGCATCTCGTCCAGATTGTACTCAATGGGAAGAAGGGAGAATTCGCCGGAGTTCAGCTTGGAAAAATCCAATATGTCATTTATCAGAGAAGAGAGGGTCTTGCAGGCAATTTTTATGGCACGGGAATAGCCCAGGGCGGTCTCGTCGCCGGACTCACGGAGAATCATCTCGTTCATGTTGGTGACGGCATTGAGCGGTGTACGCACCTCATGGCTTATGAGCGCAAGGAACTCAGTCTTTGCCTTGCTCGCCGCTTCTGCAGAACGGATTTCAATGTCCTTTTCCCTGACCTTCATTTCCGTATAGTTTATGAAGTAAGTCTTGGAAACCCCGCCGATTATAACCCCCATCACGCTCATAACCATGCAGTTGATTATGTCATTCATAGCTATATGCAGGGGCTTAAGGATTACGGACAGAACCATAAACTCAAGGGCAGAAAAGACAGTCCACGAGACAAGCCGGGGCTGCTTGTCAGTGATTATTATAGGTTGAATCATAAGAAAGCCAAGCAGGATGGAATAAGGAACCTCGTTCCCCCTGTGATAGGCTATTGACCTGTCCAAAAGCAAAAAGAAAATCTGGCATATAAATATGTTGACATACAGGACCGTTGTTGAATGATGAAGCAGGAAACGGCTTTTCCATAGGCTGGGCAAGTACGCGGCTGCAAATATGAGAGCCGATGACAAAAAAAGAATCCGGAAGTCCTTTGTGGAAATATATGAGCCGGGAATAAAGGTGGCAAAGCCAAGCAGTAAACTGATAAGCATGGAAGTCAGGGTGAGGGCCTTGTAGACCCTGAAATTCACCCCTTCCACCTCTGCCAGATGCTTATCGTAAATATCTATCACCTTGAAGCAATCTTATGCTAAACGCATGTAAAAGTCAAGTTTTGCCTCAGGGGAGCTCGGAAAATTGCGCTTTGCGCGTTTTTCGTGCTTCACATTTCAACATCCCCCAGCGTCTTCTCGTAATCGCTCCACGAACTTGCTTTGGACGCAGCGGAAACAGAGCCTTTTTTGTCGTAGCTGGAGACGGTCACGGTATAGGGGCTGCTGCCCTTGACATAGCTCTTGCCGTTTTTACCGACAATCGAAACCGTGTTTCCGTCAGAGTCAACGATTTTACCCGCGCAGGACAGCTTGTTAAGCTTGCTGTCCGCCGTGACTATCCACTTGCTCTTGGAATCTATGTAGAGGTTGGCGTATCCCTTGCCTCCGCTGCCAGCCGCTGACTCATCGTCCACAAAAGCCCCCGTCAGCTCACTGCCTTGTGTCATATAAAAGTCCAGGGTGGAAATGCTGTCGTAGATGACCTTTCCCTGCATCTTCTGGTCTATCGCGGTGAATTTGCTTTGCGCGCCGTTGGCCCCGGACTTACCCCAGCCCCGCTGGTTTGAGTTGCCTGTCACCTTAAGGAAGAACTCGCTGTCTTTTGCATATTCTATGTCAACTCCCTTCAATATGAAAGTGGACTCCGTATTGGTGCTGTAGAACATGCCTCCGTTCTTTGCGGTCAGTTTACCCCCCTGCATCTCAAAAGTGCTGTTGCCTATCTGAGAGTCGCCCGACATGCTCTGGTATAATATGACATTCCAAGTGCAGTCGTTCTGGCTTAAGTCGGCCATGTTGCCGCTGAGATTGCAGTCAAACAAGCGTATGGAATTCAGCCCTTCTATGCAGATTGCCTCGCTGCCGTTCGCAGCCAGAGTTGAGCCTCGAACCGCAATATCCGCCGTTGAGTATATGGCAGGAGAGCCATTTCCATTGGAAGTATAGCTGCCGCCGTCAACGACCATCGTTCCGCCGCCCCTGTCGCTGCGGATTGCGGCGGAGGACTCTCCGTCAGTTTCCACAGAAAGATTCCATGCGTACAGCTTTCCACCGCCAGCAGCATGGACACCACCGGACGTGTCTTTCTTTGTTCTTATCGTTGTGTTCATAACGTATGCTTCGCCGTCACCATAAGCAAACACACCGGCTCCGCCCTTGGAGTCCGTTGTGATTGTGCTGTCCTGGACAAGGAGCAGCCCATTTGTGACTAAAGCCGCGGCGCCTACTCCGTAAAATGACGCACTGTCACCGCCAGTGGAAGAAGCAGACTTGCGCGTTATGCTTGAGTCAGACACATTCACACCAGCCGAGGCCGAGTCAACAAGGATGGCATTCTCGTCCTTGCCTGTCGATGAAAGCGTTTTTCCATTGATTTCCGCGACAGAAGTGTATCTGTTTACTGCCTGATAGCTGTCCGGCTTGCCGGACATCCCGCCTCCGGGAGGAGGCCCGCCCGCAGGATTAGCCCCAGGGGGACGGCCGTCTGGTTTGCCAGTTCCCCCGTTGGAATCCGGCGGGGGAAGGGGTCTGTCGGCCTGCGTATTGGAAAGCTCCGACGTTCCACCAGAAACCTTGGAAGATGACGTTGATTTGCAGCCAGAAAGAACTGCAACCGCAAGTATAAACGAAGCAACAGGAAGATTGGTCTTTTTCATGTACACTCATTATAACAAGAGGCTGTTTG
The DNA here is from genome assembly GCA_017453705.1 of Treponema sp. GTDB lineage: Bacteria > Spirochaetota > Spirochaetia > Treponematales > Treponemataceae > Treponema_D. The sequence continues at coordinate 974 of JAFTEK010000180.1, read as the reverse complement.
AAGTGACCATATTTTAGCTGTTATAAAAGCAAAGCTAACAGGAAATTAATTTTGCTTGACGGTTTATGCAAAGTTGTGTTAAATGTCCTATTATGGAAGACAAATACAAGGCAAAAGAGAATTACAAGGCAGAAAAAAAATACAAGGCGGTCGTTTTTGACCTGGACGGAACCCTGCTGGATACACTGGAAGACCTTACGGACAGTTGCAACCAGACCCTTGCAAGCCTGGGCTATCCTGCACATACAATTGACGAAGTAAGGCAGTTTGTGGGCAACGGGCTTGGCGTTATGATAGAGAAGGCTTTGCCGGGCGGCAGGACAAACCCCGACTATGACAAGGCTCTGGCTACCATGCGTGAGATTTACGCAGGCAACTGCCTAAACAAAACCGGCCCGTACACTGGTGTGCTGGAGCTTATGGATGCCTTGAAGGAGCGGGGAATAAAAATGGCGATTGTCTCCAACAAGCCCGATGCCCAGGTAAAGGAACTGGCAGACCTATACTTCAAGGCAATCCCGAAAGAGGCGGCTATAGGCGAGAACGAGGCGGCAGGGGTCAGGCGCAAACCCGCGCCGGATTCCGTATACACTGCGCTCGCGGCTCTGGGCGAAGACAAGTCCGCCGCCGTTTACGTTGGTGACTCCGAGGTGGACATGGCCACCGCCCGGAACTCCGGCCTGCCCTGCATAAGCGTGGCTTGGGGATTTCGCAGCAGGGATTTTCTTGCAGGACAAGGAGCTTCCCCTATCGTTGACAAACCGGAGGAAATCCTGTCACTGCCGGGATTCTAGACAAATTTGGGGCAACTTGCAGCTTTTCAATTGTCGGGAGAATATCTCTTCGTAAGCAGTATTCCTCGAGAATACAAAGGGCAGCTTCTTTGGGATCAGAGGGTAACGGTCTCTCTTCACGATACCCGTATGAGTATATATACCCGCTGTCAGAGTCGGGAGAACGGTCGATGAAAGTGT
>JAFTEK010000179.1 GCA_017453705.1 Treponema sp. | reverse complement strand
GTGTTCCCTTGAAGGCCATTCCGCTCAGAGCAAGGGTTACGCCATCTTCTGCCTTACCAACCTTCTCTTGAACCCAATTAACCACGATATCTTCCATTGACTCATTGAATTTACGTGCTGACAGAATAAAGTCACGACTGGCGCAGTCAGGCATATTGTTGATAAGGATATAGGCGTCTTTTTCCAAACATGGGCCTGCGACAAATCCTGGCTTGCAGATGTTGCTCCTATGGTAGCCCTCGTTAGCGTGACGTATAACATCTATTCCGTCCACCCCGAACTTCTGTGCCGCCATACAGAAAGCGTTGCCAATTGCAAATGTCATATCGCGGTAGGTATTACAGTATAGCTTGATAAGCTCCGCTTCCTCTAGGCTGGCTGCCTCAATCACAAAGGGCGTTATACGACGGAAGACGCTCTGGGCGACTTCAACCGAGCGGGCGTTGTTGCCGCTGATAATTTGGGGAAGATGGGTCAACTCCTCGATTGCATTGCCTTCTATAGTGCGCTCCGGGCACATGGCAACAAGAATTTCCGCTTCAGCCTTTCCACAGATTTTGGAAAGGAAAGGTACGACTATCTTCCTTGTGGTACCGACAGAAACTGTGCTGCGCAGAATAACAAGCTGTCTGCCATCGTAGATTTCACCAACACTGTCCTTGAGCGCAGAACGAATATAGTCAAAATTGGGTTGCTTACCTTCACCTTCGCTTTTAAGCGGAGTCCCAACGGTTATAACAAAAGCATCAAACGGAATATCCTTAGGAAAACGCTCGACTACATGGAAGAGTTTTCCACTGTAGCGACGAATCATGTTATCTATCCCCGGCTCATAAAAATGAGCCTTTCCTTTTGACAAACAGTCCTTTATGTGTTGATTAACTTCTATACCGTATACATTTATTCCTTTGTCAGCCGCCGCAATGCCAAGCGTAAGACCGACATAACCCAAGCCAATGATTCCAATGTTCATAATCCTGCCAATCATACTGCTTTTTGCACTACAGTTCAAGCTAGCCATGCGTACTTGTTGCCATGCGTACTGTTCCGCTAGATTTAGCCCACATCTACTGGGAATCTTCCCACCAGTTTACCTGAATACTTTTATAGTATAGGCGGAGCAAACCTTTCATGCGGAAATCCACGGATACGGCTTTTCTGCCGGTATTGCCAGAGATGACATCCGCCAGCAAGGCTGCTGCCCCGTCCTCCCTGGGATGTACACCAGAGTAATCTACAACCAGCTCATCCACTCTTATGGGACTGACAGCTGTTCGGGGAACTATGCGCCCTCCGTTCACCGAGCCGTCATCAAAGTTAATGTCTATGAACACAGGAAAGGATTTCCACAAAAGCTCGGAGATTTTTCCAAGAAGGCTCATCTTCATATCTATAGAAAGGTATTGAGCATCCGAAGGACGGACTACAGGGCTACCTGTCCAAGTCTCACTTGCAAGCTCCTGTTTTTCTATCCGTCTTACAGCCCCATTTTTCCGTTTAAAAAGAAGCTCCGTGCCGCTGCTGGCCGCCAGTTCATAGTTCTCCCGTATGGCAGTGTATGTAGCGGGAGTCTCAAACAGGGGCAGCCGCATGTCTATCGACTCAAGACCAAAGAGCACAAAGCCTGGCGCACTGCTGCCCGCAAGCTCGTCCCTAAAGAACTCCGCGTTTTTCTCGTCCAGCCAGGAAGTATATGCCGAATAGTTCTGTATGATAGGCATGGTTCTAAATTTCGTACTGCCATCAGTCAGGTAGAAAAGCTCGTCTGGGAAAATCGCGATGCTTTCGTTCCCCACCATCTCCCTGAAGCAAGGATCAAGCGACCTCCTGCCTGAGTTCCTGATGGAGATGAGGTAATTGTTTATCAGCTCCGAAGGAAAGCCTAATGTGGCGGCCTTCAAGTTCGTCGGAATAGAGACAAGGAATGACGGAAACTCCAGCAGGCAGAGTGCCATCACATAGCCCAGCGACAGCCTGCCCAAGAGGAGGCTTCTCTGCTCCAGATGCCCCCTGCCGCCGTTCCTTTCTGGTAAGATGATGAAATCAAACAGGCCGAAGAGGAAGTATATGGAGAATGCCATACAGACACCCTGATAGAATGCGTAGCCGCCATGCCTGGTGATTCCGTATTTATAATAGAAGAAAAGCGGCAGGAATAAAGGCAGGAACATACAGAAAGGCTTCCTGCCCTGTGTCCACAGGCGGACTGCGAGGTATATCCCCGCCACTATACCAAAGACAACAAAGAAGGCAGAAAATGACTCTGCCGTCATCACATTGCCCATGACAGCGTTGTAGCCACTTGATATTTCAAATGCCCCACGACAGTAGCGGAGCAGGTCGGAGGGCGAGGGGTTGTACAAAAGGTATGCGCACGGAACGAGCGGCAGGGCAAGGGACAGAAGGAGAGCCTTGCCGTATTCCCGCCTTATGAAAAGCAGCATTAGGATTGCGAGCAGGCACACAGCGAGCGAGGAAGTGAACGATGACATCTTCCAGAGGAAGAGCATGGCCAGCAGGATGCCAGCTATGAGGACGTATGAGAAGCGCCGTTTGTCCTTGCCGTCACAGTCCATAAGCAGGGCGACCGCAAGCCATACGTAGAAACTGGCGAGTACGTCCGGCGAGAGCCTCTGCGGAAGCAGGAAAAGGACTGCGGCGATGGCACAGCTTATGATGCTGGAGTTCCGCCTTAGCAGGAGGCTCCTGACTTGGAGCAGAAGGTAGGCGAATGCGGCGTAAATGACAAGCCAGATTGCAATGCCCCGCAACAGGCTGTCCTTCACGGAGCGGACGCATGTAAGGAATCCCAGCGGCCCATAAGTAAAAAAGACGTTTCTGCCGAACACGTACTCGTCCTTGCGGGCGAAGTTCAGAAAGTACATCCAGCTCTCGTCAAATTCGTTCGTGCCGATGGCGAAAGCGGCCGGCACGGAGGCGATGAAAAAGAGGGCGATTATGACATTTACGGCAAGGGCGTGCCTGCCGTCCGTCACTGCAAGCGTTTTCTCTGGATTTTTCATATCTTCTTGAACACCGGGATGCGGTCAATCGGGGCTGCAGCCTTGATGCGGCGGCCTCCCGCAATCTTCTCGCCCGTGTGGAAGTCCTCCCAGTTCCCGGCGGGCAGGTATACCTCCCGCTCCCGCTCGCCCGCATGCAGCACCGGGGCAACAAGGTAGTCCGCTCCGAACATGTACTGGTCCTTGAGCGTCCAGCACTCCTCGTCCCCGGGGAACTCGTAGAACATCGCCCGCAGGAGGGGGGAACCCGACTCGTGCGCTTCCTTCATCAGCGAGGCGACGTAGCCCTTGAGCGACTCGCGCAGCCTGATGTTCTTGACGAATATCTCCTGCGCCTCATCGCCGTAGCACCATATCTCGTTGGGCGAGCCGGTAAAAAGGTAGCCGCCGCCGTAGTCCTTGTCCGACAGGGGCGGGATGTCGTGAGGATCGCGGTCTCCGTGCAGGCGCATAATTGGCGTAAAGACAGCCCACTCGAACCACCTCTCAAGCAGTTCGATGAAGCCCTTGTCGTGCACGTCGCCCCACATGAAGCCGCCGATATCCGTCGTCCACCAGGGGATGCCGGAAAGCCCCATGCCAAGGCCTTCCACGACGGAATCCTCAAGGCACTCCCAGCTGCTCTGCACGTCGCCGTTCCAGAGGATTACGCCGTACTTCTGGCTGCCGGCCCATGCACATCGCTCCAGATTGACCGGGTTCTTCACGCCAGCCTTCTTCATTCCCTCCCAGAAGGCCTGTGCGTAGCACTTGGGGTAGAGGTTTGAGACCTTGAGGGCAGGGCCGGCCTTGTAGCGGTAGAGCTCATAGTCGTATATGGAAAGGTCTGGCTCCGCGTTGTCCAGCCAGAACATGTCAACTCCGTACTTGAGGTAGCTTTCCTCGCATACCTTCCAGATGAACTCCCGTGCCTCCGGGTTGGTCGCGTCGAACGTCACGCAGTCGCCGTTGAAGTCGTAGGTCTGTATCACGCCCCGGTCGGTGCGGACAAGGAGGCCCCTGTCCCACATCTCCTGGAAATGCGAGCACTTCTTGTCCACCGACGGCCAGACGGAGACCATGACCTTGGTTCCCATCGCGTGAAGCTCGTCGCACATCGCCTTGGGGTCGGGCCAGTAGTCCTTGTCAAAGCCCCAGTCGCCCTGCCGTATCCAGTGGAAGAAGTCGATGACGATGACATCAAGCTTTATGCCCAGCTCCTTGTACTTGCGCGCGACGGTCAGCACCTCCTCCTGCGTCCGGTAGCGCAGCTTGCACTGCCAGAAGCCCAGGTACTCCTCGCCCATCAGGGGGACGCGGCCGGTCGCCTCCGTGTAGTTCCGCACAATCTGCGCGGGGCCGTCCGCCGCCGTAATCCAGTAGTCCATCTCGTCGCAGCAGGAGGACTCCCAGACCGTCCTGTTCGCCCCGAATGTCGCCCGCCCCACCGAAGGGCTGTTCCAGAGGAATCCGTAGCCCAGGCTGGATATATAGAAGGGAATCGATGACTGTGAGTTGCGCTGGGCAAGCTCCAGAACGCAGCCCTTCATGTCCAGGTTGGACTGCTGGTACTGGCCCATACCGTATATCTTCTCGCCCTCGTTCGCGTCGAACCTGACCGTAAGACGGAACTCGCTGCCCCCGATGACCGGGTGGAACTCGCGGCTTACGACCTTGAGGCAGACGCTTTCCCTGCTGGCCTTGCCGTCGTAGTTGCGGTAGTATTCGCGGAGGATGAGCTTGCCGTCGCGGTAGAATCGGAGCACGCCGTTTGCGCTGACCGTGGCGGACAGCCTGCCGTTCCTGATTTCAGCCTCTTCGTCCAAGACCGTGACGGACGGTTTGGTCAAGACCGTGGACGCGGTGTTTTTTGATGCGGCGGGCTTCCCGCTCAAAGCCCAGTCCTCGCCGGAAAAGGCGGCGTTCATCGTGCAGCGGACGCGGAGCGAGTCCGCCCCCCAGCCTTCTATGCGCAGGGTCTCATAGCCCTTCTTCCAGATTAAAGCGTTGTCTTCCTTAATAAACATGACAAAATCATAGCACGAAAGGCCGGAACTCGGCTAGGGGGGCAGGGGGGGTGACAGTCTGGCAGATAAAGCAGAAATAGCCTAACGTAATGGTTATTGTCTTGACCGTCAATGCAAGGGCTTGTCCATTCTGTCAAAACAGTGTTAAAATAGCTTTTATGGCTTGAGATAGTCACCCTTGAGAACGCTGTCTAATCAGAGTATAGCGGGTGGTTATCAAAAATGCAAAAAGACATCTACTCCAGCAGGCTCATAAAGATTCCTGCTCCGCAGTATTTCGTCCTGTATAATGGATTGGCTGAGCAAACCGAAAAGGTTGACCTGAGACTTGTCAGATGCGTTTGAAAAAAAGTCTGAGGGGTACGAATGGACAGCCCATGTAATAAATGTGAATGCAGGACATAACAAGAATATACTGAGCAGCTGTCAAATTCTGGAGGATTATGCACAGTTCGTGGCAAAAGTCAGGCACAACTGTAACTGCGGTATGGTTCTTACTAAAGCAATAGACACAGCTGTAGATGATTGCATCAGACAGGGGATATTGGAATCATTTTTGCGAAAACATAAGTCGGAGGTAGCCTATATGTATATATTTGAATATAACGAGGAGTTTCACAATAAGACTTTACGAGAAGAAGGACGAGAAGAAGGGCGAGAAGAAGGACGAGAGGAAGGACGAGAGGAAGGACGTTCAACACTCATAATATCCTTGATAAAACAGGGAGTGCCTCGAGAAACAATAGCATCTGCCGCTGGGATGACTGTGGAACAAATTGAAAAAATAGTTGACCAGCCTCCTGTGCAGCAGAGAAAGTGAAACGCAAGCAGCCGCTCGATGGGCGATTCAGACGACTTATCTCTCCAGACCTGCTGGAAGACGGGGTTTTCAGGTCGCTCATTTGTTTTATGATTCCTATTTTCGTGTCATACCTGTTCCAACAACTTTACAACACTGTGGACACGATTATTGTGGGGTATTTTTTGCAAGAGGGGTCACTTGCGGCGGTCGGCTCATGCTCGGCGATTTTTGAGCTTGTCCTGAGCTTAGGAAACGGCTTTGGCACGTACATCATTGCAAGACACATAGCGGCACGCAAGGTATTCATGCTCTTCGTCGAGCTAATTTTCAGCATTGGCGTGGCAATCTCTACCTTTGTCTCTCAGAATTTCGGAGCAGGGAGGCTTGACCGTGTAAGAAAGGGCGTAAGAGGTCAAATTTCGAGTTTTAGATAACTTTACAAAAAAAGGCATTCCTTGTAAAATTTTGAATCACCACAAACAAAACAACAAGGAAATGCCATGACTGATAACAGCCTGATTTCATTATACTGCATAGTGGACGATTTTATCCATAGGTTTCTGGAAACTCCTGCCGGGAAAAAGAACCTTGCGCTGTATTATGGCAGGCGCGGACCCAAACGCCGCATGTCGATAGCCGATGTAGTCACCCTGAACATTGTGCGGATATTCGACCGTACCGCAGACCTCAAGACTTTCCATAAAAATGCGCAGGCCCATTACATCTCATATTTCCCGAACCTCACGAATTATGAGAACTTCCTGAAGGACACTAACAAGTCCGTCGGGTTCATAATGGCATTCGTCCAGTACCAGCTGTACCTGAACAGGCTTCACTGCAGCATTTCGGCTTTTTTGCTTCATCTTGCCGATGATGTAGAGCAATGGTTCTTACCAAATTTTCAGATTCTTCCAAAACTCGAATTTTGACCTAATAAATAGCACCTGCTAATTATAGTCGTTTTGACAGTTTATAACTTTTTTTCTTGACTTTGTAGGGCTTGCAGACTATAATTTTCCATATATCGAGGGATTTGCTTCGATATTTGAGGATTATTTATAGTCCG